>JBJOHQ010000234.1:0-15645 GCA_046047595.1 Planctomycetota bacterium
TCATGACAACCCGCGCTCTTTGGTGGATCCGTCGCGACTTCCGCCTTGATGACAACCCTGCGCTCGTGCGCGCCGCGCAAGCGAATGCGCTCCTCCCGGTGTACATCCATTCCGACAGTGAAGAAGGTGCGTGGCCGCTCGGTGGTGCGCAGCGTTGGTGGCTTGCACGAAGTTTGGCGGCATTTGCAGCGAAGCTCGAGCAAGCGGGCTCGCGACTCACGATTCTCGAAGGCGAAGCGGCGAAGACGCTTGTTGATCTCGTCAAACGGTACGACGTCCGTGAAGTCGTCTGGAATCGTCGCTTTGAGCCAGCACCGCTCGCGCAGGAGCGTCGCGTGGAAGCCGCGCTCGATGCGATCGGCGTTTCGTGGAAGGCGTACTGCGGGAACCATCTCTTCGACCCTGAAGAAGTGGCGACGAAGGAGGGGCGTCCCTATCAGGTGTACACGCCATTCTCGCGCAACGTGCGCGCGCGACCCGCGCCTGCGCAGCCGAAGGCCGCGCCGAAGTCGTTGCCCGCCGTCGATGGTGCACCAACCGGTGTCTCGATCGCTTCGCTCGAGCTCGAGCCACACATCGATTGGGCTGCAGGCTTCCGTGCGAAATGGATTCCCGGCGAGGACACCGCGCTCAAGCGTCTTCGCGCGTTTACGAGCGGCGCCATGGCGAACTATCCAACAGGGCGCGATCAACCGTCTGTCGATGGTTCGTCGTTGCTCTCACCGCATTTGGCCTTTGGCGAGATTGGCATTCGTCGCGTTTGGCATACGGCGCTTGCTTCATCGTCGTCACCCGCAGCGAGCACCGACAAGTTCCTTGCCGAACTCTTGTGGCGCGAGTTCGGCACGCACGTCCTTTATCACTTCCCGAAGACCGACCTCGCGCCGCTTCGGCCTGAGTACGCGCGCTTTCCGTGGCGCGACGATCGCGCGGCGTTGCGCGCGTGGCAACGCGGACAGACGGGCTATCCGCTCGTCGATGCGGGCATGCGGCAGTTGTGGGCGACAGGATGGATGCACAATCGCGTACGGATGGTTGTCGCCAGTTTCCTGGTGAAGCATCTCCTCTTGCCGTGGCAGGAAGGTGCGAAGTGGTTCTGGGATACGCTCGTTGATGCGGATCTTGGGAACAACTCGCTCGGTTGGCAGTGGGCGGCGGGTTCTGGCGCCGATGCTGCGCCGTATTTCCGCATCTTCAACCCGACCTCACAAGCGGAGAAGTTTGACGCGGATGCCGAGTACATCCGACGTTGGGTGCCGGAACTCGCGCGCGTGCCGAAACAACTTGTACTTGCGCCGTTCGATGCGCCGCCGCTCGCGTTGCGCACGGCGGGAGTGACGCTTGGCGTTGAGTACCCACGCGCGATCGTAGAGCACACGAAAGCGCGCGAACGAGCACTCGCGGCGTTGACGGCCGTGAGCAAGAAGGGTTCGTCGGTGTGAGCGCAACTCGGGGTTGCCTGTCGCTGTGAGCGTCGCGGTGAGCGTGTGCGGTGAGCGTCGCGGTCAACCAGTCGTCGCGCGTCTCACGCGAGAGCCTCGGAGGATCGCGAGCATTCCGCCAACGCAGAGTGCACCGACCACCGTGCCGATGAAGACCGATGGGCTTCCGCCGAGCGAGAAGACCGTCAGTCCGAGCGCAGGCCCCATGAAGTATCCCGCGCCAACGAGAGCTTCGTGAATGCCACCAGCGTCGACTTCAGCAGCGCCCACGGCGAGGCCGTAGTAGATCGCGCTGTAGTAAATCGTTCCTTGCCCGAGCCCAAGCGCGAAGAGTCCGATCGCGATTCCCCATTCGTTCGGCGCCGCGACTGCGCATGCAAATCCTGCGGTTAAGAGCACGCCAGCCGCGATGAGGCTCGCCGCGCGTCCATGCCAGAACGCGGTCTGCCAGAGAACGATGACCGCGAGAAATCGCGCGACGTGCCACGTTGCGCCCAGTGGTGCTTGCATCGCGGCGGGGGTTGCGAGTTTCTCAAAGAGGTAGGGCAGAATCGGCGAGAGTGCACCGATGACGAGGTACCCCATCGGATGGAGGACTCGCGCCGCCGCGAGGAGCGGGCGATAGGTCGTCGGAACGTGGCGTGCCTGTTCCTGCGCATCGTGCGACGCAGGTCGCTTGGGGAACTGCGCTAAGAAGAGAAGTGCGAGGAGATTCACGGGGAGCAACATTGGAATCGCCCAACGCGTGAGTTGCGCGGCTTCGAGCGGGCCCGCGAGCGCAAGACCGATGGCCGTCGCGAGCATCCACGAAGCATTCCACCAACCGATCGCGTTGCGCATCTCTGCGCCGTGTCGACCCGCCGCGAGATACGCCTGGACGATCGGCCATTGCAGCGCGCCAAGCGCGGTCATCGCGATCGCGCTCACCCAAAGAACCGCGACCGAGGGGATCAAGACCAACGGTGCCATGGCCGCTTGCACCAAGAGCACGAGGCCAAGTGCTGAGCGCGCCGACATGTGTCGTTCGAGGAAACGCACCGTCGGTCCAGCTCGCATGGCGACGAAGGTGTAGAGCACGCCGTTCAGGAACGCGAGGAGAAGGCTATCTCGTTGCGTAAACCCGTATTCCCGCTCGGCGATGAAGTAGAGCGCGTTCCACAGGATGCCTGTTCCGAGTGAACAGAGGAACGTAAGTGCAGCGATTGGAAATGGGCGAACCGTCATGGATGGAACCACCGCCACAAGCACTGCGACCATCAACTCGACAAGCGCCGCCACCACACCCGCGACGCGAAGGGTGAGGCGTCAGTCGTGAAGCACCAGTGGTGAGGCGCGAGGCGCGAGTGTACGGTGGCGAGCGATCCAAGTAGGGCGTGTTTCGCGCGCCGCCGTCGCGCCGTTTGCTACACTCCGAGTGCGTTGTCCGCGTAGCTCAATTGGATAGAGCGTTGCCCTCCGAAGGCAAAGGTTGCAGGTTCGAATCCCGCCGTGGACGCTTCCGGCCCCGTCTTTGCGGGGCTTTTTTGTTCGATCGAGCGCGTGACACGCGGCCATCGACGCGAACTGTTTCCATTCGGAAGCCAAGATCGGAAAGCACGATGCAGATTTCTCAGTTCCAATTACTCATTCGCGACAAGTACTACGCCACCGACAAAGCGCGCGGCGCTCCCGGCACGTACCTCTGGTTTGTTGAAGAGGTGGGTGAACTCGCGCACGCCATCGCAAACCGTGAGCGCGGGAAACTCGATCAAGCGAATCTCGAGGAGGAGTTTGCCGACGTCCTCGCGTGGCTCGCAACGCTTGCAAACATCTGCGACGTCGATCTCACGAAGGCGATCGCAGACAAGTACATCAAAGATGGTGGCCCAGAGGGTTACAAAATTTGACCGAAGGTTTGGAAGAGGGTTTCACCGAAGGTTCGACAGAAGGTGTCACCGAAGATTCGACGCAACCTTCGCGTGTGCGCTGACGCCGCACGATGCGCCTTCGTACTGCTCAATTCGCCGTGAACCTCCCGAGCCGTTTCCACCAGCAGATAGCCAGCACATCGTCAGCACCCTCGTCAGCACCCTCGCCACCGAGCAACTCTATGGCAACCACCACCAGCGGTACTTGTCCGTTCTGCCCAGCCGCTCAGCGCGTCTATCTCGAAAGTCCACGTTGGGTGTTGCAGCGCCACGTCGATCCCGTGCCGATCGCGGGCTGGATGATGGTCGCAAGCCGAGCACATCGCTCGGGCCTTGATGAGATGACGCCCGAAGAGGCGGGGGAGATTGGCACGATTCTGTCCGCACTCGCCGCAGCGGTTCGCGCGATCACCGGATGCGAGCGCACGTACTCGATCACCTTCAACGAGGCCGTGAAACATCTGCACCTTCATGTGATCCCGCGCCACGCGAGTGACCCCACCACGACCAGTTGGGCACTCGCCGATCGCTACCGATCCACCGCACGCGGTGAAGTCGCGGCAGCAGACCCCAAAGTTGCCGAGACAACGGCAGAAGCGATCGCGCGACACATGATGGAAGTCGGAGCGGCCCGCTCGACCGCACTCGCACAGGTTGGATTCCGCTTGCCGAGTTGAACGCGTAGGAACGACCCGCTGCGCGCGTTTGTTTCTCGAGAGCGATCTCCTGAATCATGCCGTCGTGGCTTGACCCGCGCGCTGCGCCGCTCGACTACTCTCTCCGCCATGTCCGCTTCAACACTCCACGGTATTGAACGCATTCGTTCGGCCTTCGCACCTGCGCGGTCGGAGCACCGTGCCGCATTGATGCCATTCATCACCGCGGGCTATCCCGATCTGGCGTCGACCGAACGCATTCTTTCTGGCGCCGCGGCAGCAGGCGCAGATCTTCTCGAGATCGGATTTCCGTTCTCCGATCCAATCGCGGACGGCCCGGTGATCGCAGAGTCGATGCATCACGCGCTCCTCAGTGGAACAACGCCCGATCACATCTTCGACATGGTCGCACGGACGCCGTGCGCGACGCCGATGATCGCGATGGTTTCCATCTCGATCGTCGAACGCATGGGGCTCGAGGCATTTGTTTCGCGTGCTGTGTCATCGGGCTTCGCCGGGTTCATCGTTCCTGATGCCGATCCGAGTGTTGCAGCGGAAATCTCGAGTTTCGCCGCGCAACGCGGCGCTGGATTCTGCGCGCTTGTCTCGCCATCCACTCCGACCGATCGCCTCGAAAGACTCGCACGACTGTCGACAGGCTTCGTGTATCTCCTCGCGCGTGCGGGAGTCACCGGCGAGCGCAACGATGCCCCCGAGATCGCGGAACGCGTACGCGCGATTCGCGCGCTGACCGATGCACCGATCGCGGCGGGCTTCGGAATCTCGACCGCCGCACATGTCGCAGCGGTCGGTCAGCACGCGGACGGTGCGATCGTTGGCAGCGCGATTGTGCGTCGCATGAAAGAAGCAGTCTCGACTGGACAAGATCCAGCCGAGACTGCACTTCAAGCGATTCGTTCGTTGCGGGCAACGTGACGGGTTTCGCGAACGCTCCGACTCGCCGTGCGTCGAGCGAACCCCACCCTGAATATTCGCGCTGAACATTCGCGCGCGTTCTTCCGCCGTATCAGTACCGGCGCAGCACTCCAATCACGATCCCTTGGATTTCGCAACGATCAACGATGATCGGCGCGAAGTCAGGATTTGCTGGCTGAAGACGAATGCGCCCATCGGACTCTCGGTATAGCGTCTTCAGCGTTGTTTCGCCGCTCGGAAGGAGCGCAACCACACGCTCGCCATCGCGCGCAGTCTTTCGCTTCGCGACGAGAACGTAGTCGCCGTCGAGAATCCCCTCATCACGCATCGACATGCCATCGACTTGCAAAGCGAAGGTGTCGTCTGCGCGCGCTCTTCCCCGTGCATCTCCTCGCGCATTTCCTCGCGCGCCTGATCGAACACGCGGTCCGAACAGCGCTTCGAGTTCAAGGGATTCACTCTGTTCGAACTTCTCGATGGGGTAGCCCGCCGCGACCTTTCCGACCAACGGGAACGACAAACGCGCCGCAATGTCGCTGCCTGCAGAACTCCCGCCAGCGAGATCGGCGTTCAACTGCCGTGTCGGCAGCTCTTCACTATCACCGAACTCGCTTCCGCGCGCCGCAAGTTGCGGAAACTCAAACTCAGGCGCAATCGACAAAGAGCGTGCCTTGTTCTTGTCCCGAATCAGCGCTCCCTTCGCGATGAGCGCTTCGACGTGCTCGAACACCGTAACCTTGCTGACGCCGAGCTGATCGGCGATCTCCTGCATCGTTGGCGAGTAGCCCTGCGTTCGACGAGAGTCGTGAATCATGCGCAGGACGCGGAGTTGCTTCGGAGTGAGATTCATCGTGCTTTCCTTCAAGCCGCGTACGGCGTGCTTCAGACTGTGATTGGTTCTCTTCGTCGGAGACGTCGCTACCGTCGGCGGTCAATTTGCTCTCGGCTTCGTCGTCATCCACGATCGTGGTCGTTGTGAAAATCTCGTGGGCGATGGCGGCGAATCGTTCCCGCACTTGGCGCAGGGCGTTGAGAAGCCCAAATCCATCGCGGAACATCGGGATGTCTGAGGCGGCGGTTCGATCGGTCGCACCGTCGGTGGAAACCATTTGAGCGCCGGTCGCCGCGCGTTCCCGCGTGATGTGCTCTCCGCTTCCGACGTAACGACGGGTGAAATCCCCGCCTGGACCAAGCATGACGAGCGGCCATTCACGCTGCGCATCGCGCGAACTCAAGAGGTTGAGAGCGCGTGATTCCATTGCGCAGGAGTCGATCGCCAACACTGGACTCATGCAGTGCCCGCGCAACTCAGCTTGCGCGTGATATCCGAGGCGCGATGCCGCATTCGATGCCGCATTCGATGCTGCATTCGATGCCGCACTCGACGCTGCACGCTGAAACGTCGTTTCCGTGATTCCACTCTGCAAATTGTTTCCACGCATGTCTCGTTCTCCTTCTCGCATCACGACGATCGGATCGAGCGAATCGAGTGCGGAATCAGTGGCGTCACCACCAATTCCGCCTCAAATGCTGCCTCGAATGCTGCTTCGAATGACGCTTCGTCGTGTGCTCGCGGTAGCGTTTCCGTGCTCGCGATTCCCCCGCAGAGTTGGAAACTGGATGGGGCCGTAGTTCTCTGAATTTGGATATCTGAAGAACCCACGGCGGTCTGAATGGTGGCGCGCGATGCAGACGCGCCGGAAACCTGCCACATCGAACGCGCTCCGGCGTTCGAGAGGTGGCGAGGACGTGTGGCCTTGAGACCTGTGGCTTTGAATTGCATCTTGGGTCGTGTTTGTTTGGGGCTTTGACGGTTCGGTTGGTTGGCGCGCGTTTGGGTGCCGTTCGGTGCCGAAACTCATATTCGGCTGCTGTTCGGTTTCGGCTTCAACTTTTGTTCGGGTGATGTTCGCCCAAACAGAAACCTTGCGCAAGGGGGTTCTTGGAAGAATTTGAAATTCGGCGGTCCGGGGTCCGGAACCCGCCCACACGCGGGGGCGGACCTCACGAGGTTCGGGTCCGTTGGCTCGAACGGGGGCGCGCCCTCACATGCCCGTCGCACTACCTTCCTCCGCATGGCGCCCGCTCCCCAATCGATTGCTCTTGGCGATGGCCGAGACCTCGCGGATCTCTTCCCGCTGGATCGCTCCTACACCTTCCTGAACCACGGCAGTTTTGGTTCGGTGCCACATGAAGTGCTCGCGGCACAGCAACGTTGGCGGATGGAAATCGAAGCGCGGCCGATCGAAATGCTCGGGCGGCGTATGGACGATCTGTTGCGGGACGCACGCACTGCGGTCGCGCGCTTCGTCGGCACCTCGCCGCAACAACTCGGCTTCGTGACCAACGCAACCGAAGGTGTACACGCGGTTCTCCGATCGATCGACTGGAGGCGCGGCGACGAAATCGTGACAACGGACCACGTCTACGGCGCGATGCGGCAGTCCATCAGGCGGCTCGCGGATGAGTTCGGCGTGGTGCTGCGTGAGGTCACCGTGCCGCTCCCCGTGTCTGGACCGGAGGACTTCGTCGCGCCTGTGATCGCGGCGTTCTCAGCGCGAACGCGCCTGCTCTTGCTCGATCACATCACGAGCCCAACCGCCTTGATCTTGCCCGTCGCGCAACTCGCGGAAGCCGCAAAATCGCGCGGAATTCTGGTCCTCATTGATGGCGCCCACGCGCCGGGCTCGATCGACCTCAACATCAACGCGATGGCGTGTGATGCGTACACGGGCAACTTGCACAAGTGGGTTTGTGCGCCGAAAGGTTGCGCGTTTGTCGTCGGGGTGGGGGCGTTTGCCGAACGATTGAAGCCGATCGCAACGAGCCATCGTTACGGCGAAGGTCTCGTGCGCGAGTTCGATTGGCAGGGCACGCGCGACATGACGCCGTGGCTCACAGCACCAGCGGCGTTGCAATTCTTCGAGCGACGTTTTGAAGATGTCCGTGGAGGGGAACGGTCTGCTTGGGAGCGCGTTCGCCGGCACAATCACGATCTCGCCGTATGGTCGATGCAGACGCTTGTTGAACAATGGGCGGTTGAGCCGCTGAGTCCGCTTGATGGAAGCATGCTCGCGTCGATGGCGGCGATTCCGGTGCCGACAAGAGTCCAGCGCCGTTTCTCGTCTGAAGTGGCGCTCCAAACGCATCTCTACGACGTGCATCGCATCGAGATTCCAGTCATCGATTGGAAGGGGCGATGGCACGTGCGGGTCTCCTGCCATCTGCACACGACGCCCGATTTGATTGAACGGCTTGGCACGGTTGTGCGCGCGCTTGCCGATGGCGGCGAGTCGCACGTGGCGTAACCTGCACGTGGCGTAACCTGCACGTGGCGTAACCCGCACGGCAGGCGCGGCAAACTCGGCGAATCGTGCAAAGTCGGCGCGCGGACTGAAGTCACGCATTGGGGCGGCCGAAGCCGGACGCATGTCATCAATTCGGCCACGCACATTCCGACATTCGTGCGTCCGAGCGCTCGCGGTCTTGGCCGTTGCAGCGATGGTTCTTCCGCTCACATCTTGTGAAGGCTCACCGTGGGAGCAAGGCCCATCGGTCCAGACTGTGGCGAATGACCGCGATCGGGCTGTCGCGCGGGTCTTCTATGCGAACGAAGCTTCGATTGGGGTTTGGACGGACAAGCGTCCATCTGGCTCGATGATCCGACATGGCATGCTCGTGGTGCGTGCGCCGCGGCTTCCCTCGCGCGATGAACCGCGCGGCGGACGACTCGAGATCATCTCACTTGGGCCCGAACTCCAAGACAAGATCGAAGACATCATCGCCGACCGCATTCCGATTGCCGCCGGTATGAAGACCAACTTCGCACTGGGCCGAACCGTGCCTGTGAGGATCGAACGAGTGGATGCCGAAGGCAAGCGAACGCTGATCGCTGAAGGCCGCGTTGCGTTCCTTGAACTCACGCGTTGACGCGCGCGCGAAGCACGATCAAACCTCTCGCTCGATCTAACGCTCGGTGGAAGGCGGCGCAGTGACCGCCGACTCAGTCACCGAAGCGCGCGCCTCGCGCTCGGCGTGCTTCGCGGCCAACGTTGGAAATTCCTGTTCGTACCAGCGGTTCCACGCCAAGGCGTCCCAACCGAACGGCGGCGCAGGCTGGCCTGTTTCACGCTCGACCACACGACGAAGGCTGAAATACACCTCGGTTCGGTAGATCGTGACCACCGACTCCATGATGCGCAGAACACTGCCTTCAAAGACCGTGCCTGGCACTGGTTGAAACGCGCCGGAAGCGTCTCCAACCACAGGTACGACATCCGCCACATACGAAATCGACTTGCCGATCGCGATCCACGCTTCATCGCCGCGCTTCTGACGCGGAGGCGTCGACTGTGCGGCAATCAGCGGGGGAATCAGCGCCGCGCCTGCGTGCGCAGAGGCAATACTCGCAGCGCGGTTGACGTAGAGCTCGCGTTCTCCAGCGAGGTACACCGTCAACAAGGCTTCGGCCGAATCTGAGAGCCGATCGGGCATTGCAGCGAGCGCGCTCGCCCGCACCGGGTCATTCTCCTCGACCGCGAAATGGACCAGCGCGACTTGGCCTGTCTCTGCGTCGTTCGCAAGTGCCTTCATCAACGCGCCTCGAACATCACTGTCACTTGCGACGAGATTGGCACGACCTGCTTCGCCTTGAAGAACTTGCAACGCAGCAGCGAGTTCGGCTGGTGTATGAAGTCGTTCAAGCACATCGATCGCCGCCATTCGATCTTGCGTCGTCGCCTTGTCGCTGAAGCCGTGCGACACAAGTTCGCGCATCGCGGCCAGCGTGATCTCACGAAGGCGTTCGGCCTGACGTTCAGGCGAAGTGCCTAGAGGCTTTGCGATGAGCGCGTCGACTTTCTCGCTGCGGTACGCGCGAACGAGTTCCGACGCTGCAAGGGAGACTGCGAATTCGCTGCTTCCCGCGTGCGACTTTCCAGCGCGATCTTTCGCGGACTTCTCAGGCGTTCTGGCATGTGCTTGGTTGCCTGCGGGTGATTGCGCCGACTCGGTCGATGCTGCTGATGCTGCCGATGTTGCCGGGGGAGCCGAAGGAATCGTCCTCACGAATGACTCGGCGCTCGCGCGATTCCCGACCGCGATACGAAGGGCCGAGTTTTCAAGGGCCGTGTTTCCAAGGGCCGTGTTTCCAAGGGCCGAGTTTCCAAGGGCCGTGTTTCCATGGGGGACAGTTCCCAAGAGCGCGGCAACGGCGAGCGAGGTCGTCACGGGCGATAGGAATGGCGAGCAGAGCGGCATACGTCGAATATACGCAAGCAGAACGGCCGTCTTTGCCTGAATTCCATCGAATCCATGCGCGTACTCGGAACGGTCCTCGATTGAAGCTTCGAGGTCATCGCAACCTCGATTTCCTTCCAACTGCGATTTCCTCTCAACCGCGATTCCCTCTCAACCTCGACTCCCCCGATGCACACGGACTTCCCTTGAAGCACCTCGGTGTCGCGAGCACGATTCCTCTACCTTTCCAAAATGCCCGACCAACCCTCGAACGCGCCGCGCGGCGTACCCGACGAATCTGTTCCGCTCTTCCATCGGCTCGGTCCGCGCCCATTCGCACGCCTCGCGGAAGAGCTCTATCGGAACATCGATCGCGATACGCGCATTCGACGGCACTTCCCTGAGGATCTTTCTGCGACGAGCGAAGCGGTGCGCGACATGCGTGAGTTTCTCACCCAGTTTTTCGGAGGCCCGAGCGATTACTCCGCGCGCAAGGGACATCCGCGCCTGCGTGCTCGCCACATGCGATTTCCGATCGACCAGGCCGCGCGCGATGCCTGGCTCGACAACGCGCTGCATGCACTCGAAACGATGGTTGCAAGTGAGAAACTTGATGAACCCGCGCGACAAGAAATCGGCGCGTACCTCGTTCGCACATCGCAGTTCATGATCAATCGCGAGTAGGGGACAAGCCGATTGGGCCGAATCGCGCGAGCGCGAATTCTCGCGCTGTTCACTCTGCAAATGGCTCGACGGTGTAGCCGAGTTTGTCGAATCGCCGCATGGCCTTTGCCGCTTCGGTGCGATTCGCGAAACGACCGATCTGAACGACGTAGATCGTCTTTCCCGCGCTGACTTTTTCAACGACGCGCGGCTCGCCGAGACTGTCGCTTCCACCCGCGCTCGTCTGACCGCCCGCCTGCACGCGTTTCGCAACCTCACGGCTGACTGCGCGCGCTCGCTCGGCATCGCTGAATGCGCCCGCTTGAATCGCGTACTGCGTCGTCGGCGCCATCGGTCGCTTGGCGTCACCGTTCGCAGCGCTACTGGCCGCAGGCGTTCCTTTCGATGGAAGCCCGTTCCGCTGTGCGACCTCCTGAGAACTTGGCGGCGTTTGCGCGAGAGCGGAGGAGTTCGATGTTGTTTCGGTGTCGGAAGGCGCGTTGTTTGATGCACGGGAAGCGCCCGCGTTTGCTCCGCCACTCACGGCAGCGATCTCTCGATCGGTCGGCGGCAAACCTGCGCGGGTTCGCAACTTGTCCGCTTCGACCGAAAGCCCCGCGCGTTCGTAACAGCGGAGCGCCACGCCAAACGCGCGACGTCGCTCTGTTCCTTCGAGTGACTCCGCCGCACGCGCGTACGCACGGCCAGCCGCGTCAAACTCTTTCCGCTGGATTTCAAGCGAACCCAGGCTCACCAAGGCATCGGCGGCGAGCGCACGGTCGTTCGACTGCGCGACTCGGCTGAAAAGCGCCGCGCCTTCCTCGAGTCGACCAAGTTTCCACTCGCCAAGGCCTTCGATGTACATCGCTTGATCGCGCGCGGTGCCTTGGGAGGTCTGCGCGGCGCGTCGAGCACACTCCACCGCGCGTCCGTACTGCGCTTCGCCATACGCGTCGCCGGCTTCCACCAAGAAGTCAGCAGCGCGCTCGCCACCGCAACCGCAAAGGAGGGCAAGACTCATCGCACAAGTGAGCGAGAGCGAGTGAGCGAGGGCGGCGATTCGCATGGCGGTGGGGTACTCTACGGGACACGCGCCGACGCTGCGTCTCATTTCGATCGTCCGCCAAACGGCGGTACCCAACGCGGTGCTTCAAACTGGCGCTCAACACTATGGAACTGCTCTCTTCGATCCGACGGCACCTGCTTCTCCGCCCACTTCGCACCGTCATCGTCGACGACGTCCGTCGTTGGCGCGGTATCGACCTGATGGTCGTCGCGTGGCACATCGCGCGCGCGATCGAGAAGACCTCGAATGCTCCGCGCATCGGCATCCTGCTGCCGACCTCAGGCGCGTTTCCGGCGGCGACCATCGCGGCGTGGACACTCGGCCGAACAATCGTGCCAATCAACTTCCTGCTCTCGCGGAGCGATCTTGAGTATGTCGCGCGTGACGCCGGCCTCGACGCCGTCATCACCATCGGCCCCATGCTCGACTTCATCGGAGGCTCGATTCCGGGCCTCACCGAGATTCGGCTTGACCAGATGAAGTTCAAAGGCATCCCGCCCGTGCGAATGACGAACCCGCTGCAACGCGACGATGTCGCGGTCGTGCTCTACACGTCGGGGACGAGCGGCCGACCGAAAGGCGTCATGCTGACCGGCGGCAACATCGGGGCGAACGTCCGGCAAGCCGCTGAATGGGTCGACTTCGGATCCTCCGACAAGATCCTCGGCGTTCTTCCGCAATTTCACTCGTTCGGACTCACCGTGCTCACAATGTTGCCGCTCGCGACTGGCGCTCGCGCGGTCTACACCGCTCGATTCGTGCCACGCAAACTGGTCGAACTCGCGAAGGAGCACAAGCCGACGGCGCTCGTCGCGATTCCATCGATGTACAACGCACTGCGCCTCTTGAAGGACGCAGACAAGCAGGACTTCGCAAGCCTTCGATTTGTTGTCTCCGGCGGCGAACCGCTTCCTGCTGCGGTGTACGACGGGTTCCACGAGAAGTTTGGCATCGAGATCAACGAGGGCTACGGCCTCACCGAAACCGCGCCGGTCACGAACTGGTGCCGCCCGCATGAGCAACGACGCAAGTGCGTTGGCAAGGCTCTTCCCGGTATCGATCAGCGCATCGTCGGCCCAGATGGCAAAGTGCTCGGCCCGAACGAAGATGGCGAGGTGCGCATGAAGGGGCCGAACATCATGAAGGGCTATCTCAACTTGCCAGATGAGACAGCCGCGGTGTTTGACGAACAGGGCTACTTCAAGACAGGCGACATGGGACGCCTCGACGAACAGGGGTTTCTCGCGATCACTGGCCGCATCAAAGAGATGCTGATCATCGGCGGCGAAAATGTCTTCCCGCGCGAGATCGAAGAGGTACTCAATCGCCACGAGTCGGTGAAGGATTCCGCGGTCATCGGTATGCACGATGGCATGCGCGGCGAAGTCGCTCTTGCCTTCGTGGAAGTGAAAGACGGTGCGACGTTCGACGAGCAAGCGCTCAAGGCGTGGTGTCGCGAACACATCGCTGGCTTCAAGGTTCCGCGTGACATTCGCTTGATTAGAGAGTTGCCGCGTAATCCGACGGGGAAAATCGTACGGCGCAAACTCTCGGCAGAGATCAAGTCCGAAGCCTGAGTGCGTGGTGCGCGCGTCGCGCGTGCGTCGTGCCCCCGTCATGCCCGCGCCACGCGCGCATTTGCAGTTTGTTCTGCGTGCGATGGTGTGCAAACTTCGCTGACGCTTACGGACAGGCGCCCCATGCTGCGAGGAGCAGCGAAAGGTCCGCCGCACCTGTGGCTCCATCTCCGTCGAGATCCGCGGCGGTTCCGCCCCACGACGAGAGGAGCAACGACAGATCGCTCGCCGCGACTTGTCCGTCGCCGTCAATATCCGCGATGCAATCTTGGCACACCGTTGGCGGTGGAGTGAACTTCAAGATGGTCTCGCCGCGGGCTGTTCCCACCGAGCCGACGCGCACGAGATATGTCGTGTCGCAGGAGACTGGGAAGATCAATTTGCTCGCGTCGACGCCGACGCACAACTGGCCGTCATCGTTGCAAGCGACGAGCGTGGCGGACGAGCACGTTCCCGCGTACACGGCGAGAACGGTGTCGAACCACGACCCGCAGGTTTCAAGCGTTGCATCGCCCTCGCGATCAGAAGTCCACTTGAACCAAACGTCGGCAGTGAAACTCGCGCCACTGCATGCTTTGAGTTGTTGTGCAGCTTCGGTTCCTGCGCGGAGTGTGTGGAACACATTGTCGCCCGCGACGAGTGTTGAAGCCGCGCTGCAGAGATCGTTGACCGGGGCGCTCGTGAGGCAGAGTTGGCCCGCACGATTCACGCATGTTGCGTCCCATGATTGGCTGCAGCAGAAGGGATCCTGCGTGCACACTGCATTGCAACATGTCGGTGTGCCGCAGCCGCCGCTCGATCGCGGCGTGAAGCATGAGCCGGTCGCCGTATTGCAGCCGTTGCCACACGCTTCAATCGTTTCTACGAGAAGGGTGTAGCGATTCGCGGCTGTACAGATGAGATCAGCTCCACCGAAGGTGGGATAGTTTCCACCAGCAACGACGATTCGGTAACTCCCCGCAGGGAGACACACGGTCGGGCTCGAGCCTTCGATACAGAGTTGACTGCTTGCTTTCGCCAGATTGGTCGTGACCGCAGGGCACGCGGTATCGGGAACAATCGCTGCCCAAGCCGTCGGACTCGATGCGAATCGCAGCGAGACGTTGACTCCGCCATCACCGTCGCCATCCACGAGCGTCACGCGATAGACATCGACATCGATCGGCGTGCTCCCATCGGGACCGCGCGCGAGTGCTCCGGAAACTTGCACATTCGCAACGACCTGTTGCGGTGAACCTCCAGCTTGCGTGTAGCAAGGGTCGTTTGCATTGAACGGACATTCCTCGGTCTCGATCTGCGCATCTCGGTCCACGAAGGGCTCGCACCCGCTGACACACACTTCGTTTGCGGCGTAGACGCAGAAAATGTCCCATGGCCCCTGACAGCACGACGGATCGAGCGAGCAGACCGCGTTACAACAAACGGCATCATCGCAGGCGCCAACGGAGTGCGTCTCAAAGCAACTGCCACTGGTCACCGAACCACAGGTACCTGGTGTGCCTCCGCAGAGGAAGGACGCCGTCGCCGCGCATGTTGCATCCCAACGCGTCGAGCAGCAGAAGGGATCGCCCGCGCAAACTGCAGTGCAGCACGTCGCCGAGTCGCAGCCGGGATTCGCATGGGCTGACGTGCAAGGTCCGCTCGCCGTTGCGCCGCAATACCCGACACAGAGCGCATTCGCCGTACTCACGCAATCGGAGTCCCAGGCACCTGTGCAGCAGGACGGGTCAAACTCACAGACCTGCGCGCAGCACGTTGCGCTGTTGCATCCAGGTGTTGCATGCAGCACGACGCATGATGCCGTTGAGTTACACGTTTGAGCGAAGCTGCTGCGCGAAGCGGACAGCGTGACGGTGCACGCAACAAGAAGTACTGCGAGTCTGGCGACGTCTCGTCCGAAACCACCTAGGCGCGTTCCTAGGCACGGGAACCCGCGCGCCATCGTTCGCGTGAGCCGCGACGCGGCCGGAGAGCTTGTTTCGACGCGCGCCGAATGTGACGGCTGGATATGGCATGGAAAGGTCTGGAACATCGCCAATGGATCTACGCAGGACGGTGCAGTTCGTTTCGAGAGCGACTCTCGAATACAGCAACTTGGGTGTGTGAGAATCATCGATTGCCTCGGGAAAGGCAAGCGAAGAGTTCCGACTTTGTTCGAAC
>JBJOHQ010000235.1:0-24338 GCA_046047595.1 Planctomycetota bacterium
CACTCACGCTGTCCAGCCGCCGTCGATCACATGAATCGCGCCTGTCGTGTAACTCGACTCATCGCTTGCGAGATAGACCGCGAGCGACGCGATCTCCTCGGCGGTGCCGAGGCGGCCCATCGGTTGCCGCGCGATGAAGGCCGCGCGCGCGGCCGTGGGATCGGCGTTCTGATTGATACGGCCTTGCAAACTCGGCGTTTCCACCGTGCCTGGGCAAATCGCGTTCACACGAATGCCGTGCGTGACGGTGTCGGCCGCGACAGCCTTCGTGAGGCCGATCAGCGCCGCTTTCGTCGCGCTGTACGCCGCGCGATTCGGTACGCCGCGGATACTCGACGCAACGCTCGCAATCGACACGATGCTGCCGCGCTTTC
The DNA here is from genome assembly GCA_046047595.1 of Planctomycetota bacterium. Taxonomy (GTDB): domain Bacteria; phylum Planctomycetota; class Phycisphaerae; order Phycisphaerales; family SM1A02; genus QWPT01. Next base: position 375 of record JBJOHQ010000235.1, read on the forward strand.
GCTCCATCATGCCTGGCAAAAACGCATGCAACATGCGGTAGACGCTCTTCACGTTGAGATCAAACGAGAAGTCCCACGACTTCTCGTCGCACTCGAGCACGGCGCCTTGGTGCACGAATCCGGCCGCATTGAGCAGAACATCGATGGCACCCGCATCGGCTGCGGCGGTGCGCACCGCGGCGAAGTCGCGCACATCAAGTCGTGCGACGCGAATCGACGCGTGTTCAGCGGCGAGCGTCGCGAGGCCATGCTCGTCGATGTCGGTCGCGATCACGGTTGCACCTTCGCGCGCAAATGCGATGGCACTCGCGCGACCAATACCCGCAGCGGCAGCCGTGACGAATGCATGCTTGCCATGGAGACGACCACTCATCGCGCAACTCCCTTTGCTGTGCGCGTTCCTGCGCGCTTGATCCACTCTGGTCCATCTGGGAAGCGGAACGCGTCGATCGACGCGCGCTTCACTTCGCCTGAATATCCAGGCAATTGCGGCGCGAGATAGCGGCCGCCCTTCACCACACACGGATCCACGAAGTGCTCGTGGAGGTGATCGACGAACTCACACACGCGGCCATCCATCGTCGGGTTGAAACGGACGTAGTCGACGAGAATCAAGTGTGCGACGAACTCGCAGAGCCCGACGCCGCCTGCATGTGGACAGACGGGAACACCGAAGCGCCGCGCAAGCGCCATGATCGCGAGATTGTCGTTCACGCCGCCAACGCGGCATGAATCGAGTTGGCAGATTTGCATGCCGCCTGACGCAAGAAACTGCTTGAACATCACGCGATTCTGGCATTGTTCGCCAGTCGCGACGCGAATCGGTTGAATCGCGCGCGCAATCTCGGCGTGGCCGAGGATGTCGTCTGGCGAGATCGGCTCTTCAAACCACCAGAGGTTGAACGGCGCGAGTGGCTTGATCCAGTCAATCGCCTGCGCGACATCGAAGCGCTGATTCGCGTCGACCATGAGCACGCGATCAGGGCCGATTTCCTCGCGAATGATGCGCGCGCGACGCACATCGTCTTCGATCGATTGACCAATCTTCATCTTGAAATGCGTGAAACCATCGCGAATACCTTCGCGGCAGCGCGCGCGCACGGTGTCGTCCGAGTAGCCGATCCATCCGCAGCTCGTGGTGTACGCGGGGAAACCTTCGCGCTCGACGCGCGCGATCCGCTCGGCGCGCGTCGCGTCATTCGCCTTCAACATCGCAAGGCATGCGGCTTCATCGACGGCATCGCGAATGCCGTGAAAGTCGATCGCGGCAACGAGTTCCTCCGCAGGCATGTCGGCGAGCAAACGCCAGAGTGGCTTGCCCGCGGCGCGCGCTTCGAGATCCCACACAGCATTGACGATCGCGGCAACCGCGAGTGCCATCACGCCCTTCTCAGGGCCAAGCCAGCGGAATTGCGAGTCCTGCGCGAGCGAGCGCCAAAACGCGCGGCGATTCTCGCGAATCTCACCGAGTGTCTTGCCAACCAGAAACGGCATCATCGAGCGAATCGCTTGGCAGACGATTTCGTTGCCGCGTCCGATGGTGAAGGTGAGTCCGTGGCCCTCGCGCGCGATCGCGTCGCCCGCATCGGTGCGAAGAACGACGTACGCGGCGGAGTAGTCGGGGTCGACGTGCACCGCGTCAGAACCGTGCGCTTCTTCACTGGTTGGGAAGCGAAGATCGACGATTTCAAAGTCGATAATTTTGACGTCGATCATTTTGACGTCGCCGATTTTGGTGTTGAGAGTCTTCACGTCGGTGTTGGTCGTGGACTGCATGAATGTTCGTCGTTCTTAGTGATGAAGTTCGGGCACGCGTTCGCCGCCCGACGCGCTCTTGTAACACGTCTCGACAAGTGCCATCGTGCGCCACGCGTCGTCGAAATTGCATTGCGATGGATCGCGGCCCTCGCTCGCGGCATCAAGCACCGCGCGCATTGAGCCTGCGAATGCGTGCGGAAACCAATTTCCCGCGATTGGGGCATCGCGCCAAGGGCCTCCGTCTGCGCTCCACGTGAGCGTGTCTGGGCGACCCCGTGGATAGTCGAGATTCACGCCAAGTCGCGCGACGGCGCTGCCGCGCGTGCCTTCGACGCGTACGTGTGAAGCATCGTGACCCTCGGGAGCTGCGTGATGGTGGTAGGTGGTGACGACCGCGCGTTTGGGCGACCCGCGAGACTCGTATGCCAAGATCGACGTGCTGCGCGCATCAGCGATCTCTTGCGCCGCAGGATGCGAGCCGGCCCACGACCAAACCCGCGTCGGCTCGCCAAGCAGCGCACGGCAAAGATCGAGGTAGTGAATCGAATGCATGAGAATCTCCATCCGCGGCATTCCTGCGAGAAATGGCCACGTTTCCCACGGCATTCGGCACACGACACGGATTTCGAGGTCGACGATCTCGCCAATCGCGCCCGACGCAATGAGTTGTCGTAGCGCAACAATCACAGGCGCATGACGAAGTTGGAAGTTCACGGCACCGCGAATGCCGCGTTCTGCCAAGAGCGCACGAAGCGCGCTTGCTTCTTCCAAGGTGCGGCCAAACGGCTTTTGTAGAAGGACCGTTGTTCCTTGAGGAATGTGCGCAACCGTTGAAGCGACCGCTTGCGGAGGCAACGCGATGTCGAGGACGCCGTTCGCGTGTGCGCAAGCATCAAGCGCCGCCGCGAGCGTTGGAAATGCAACGGCTCCTGGACAGAGCGCCGCGAGCGCGTGCGCGCGATCTTGATCGAGATCGAAAAATCCGCCGATCGAGATCCCTGCTTCGCGATACGCGGGCACGTGCGCATCGCGCACGATCGAGCCAGCGCCGAGGATGAACGTGGGCCGCTGGCTCACCATGGGCTGCGCAGAATAGCGCAGTCGGCAGGATGATTCGCTTTCATCAGCGTCGTCGACGGACGAGTAAACCGCCGAGCCCGAGCACAGCGAGCGCACCTGGCGATGGGACCGCGTATGCACCTCGGACCTTCACGCTTTCGCCAAGAAGTTGCGGAGTCAAACTCGTGAAGTCCCACGCGAAGCGGAAGACTTGCGAGAGACCGGAGTTTGTCGGAGGGGTCGGAGGCATCCAGTTGAGGACAAGCCCTTCGGAGAGCTCCGCGGGAAGCCACTCGTTGAACGAGCATGTCCCACGCGCGTTGTTGGCTTGCGCCGTGGTGAGCGCGGTGACGCCCGTTGTCGCGGACTCTGCGTTGATCAGCGCAATCAACTGATTGAGCGTGGAGCTCGACGCGCCGTAATCGATGTCGAGGACCGTGAAGTTCCCGCTGTAGTAGAGCGGGTTGTAGGTGTAGTTGAAGAACTGGAACTCAAGGAACCCCTTTGCGATTCCGTTCGATTGCGAGCCAGCGAGTGTCACGCAGCCGTTGACCGCGCAATCGCCGCTGGGAAGCGAGACGAATGGTGACGCGCCGAGTTGTTCGAATCCAGCTTCCGTGAGGTCGCTGGCGCTCGCGCGAGTCTGCACGAAGGTGTTTGTGAGCTCGGCGGAAGCTGAAGAAGCCGCAACAAGGGCCACAACAACCGAGGACACACGCAGCGAGGCCGCACCCACGCAAGTCAAACGAGCGGGGATGGAAGTACACGTACGCATGGGGGGCTTTCTCCTTGGCGGGCGAGGGGACTCTGGGCTCTTGAAGAGGCTGGCTCTGTGCACATGCGGAGCGGCTTTTCGCCACAACAGCATGCGACCCAACTTCATCTCCGCGTCGCAATCCGCGGAAGCCTTCGACGAAGGACTCTTCGTGACGACCAACATTGGTTCTGCACGCCGGAGCGGACTCCCTCCGTTGAGGCTCCAAGGAACCTCACAAGACGAGCCAAGGCCCGTTGGAGAAGACTCCGGCACAGCGTGACAGCAGCCAAACTGCAACTCAAACAGGTCCGTGCGGAACGACGCAACGCACCTACAAGAGCCGATGCGTAATCCGACCGCAAAACCTGTCACGAAGTTCCGAAAATGTTCCGTGTGGGACCTTCGCCCGAGGCGAATCGACGTGCGCGTTCGACTTCTGTTGACCGCGGCGGTTGAAGAAGTCTCGGCGGCATCGCGACTTGCGAGGCAACTCAACCCTGAGGCCGTCCCGTGCCGATGACCCACCCATGACTCGGATCGCTCTGTCATCGTGCGCCATTCTTCTCGCGAGCCAACTGTCGGCTTGCTCGACGCCTCCTACTTCGGAGGCCCCGATCACGGAACCCGAGATTACAGAACCCACGGGTATGAACCTTGTCGCAACCGCGCAGCCACCTCTGCCGCCCCTCGCGCAACCCGTCAGTGACGCGGAACTCGCCCGCGAGTTCAACAACATCCATTCGAACGGCGCGGTGTACTTCTCCGGTTGGCCGACGGAAGCGGGCCTGCGCGCGCTCGCTGCTCGTGGGGTCAAGCGCATCATCGCCCTGAAAACGCCCGACGAGACGATCGCGGCGCGTGGCTACGACCCACGCAAAGTTGCGAAGGAACTTGGGATCACGCTCGTAGAGATGCCTGTGAGCGCCGAGACGCTTTCGGACGCGTACATTGACAAACTCACGCGCGAGATCGATCGCGATGGCGGGCCGACGCTCATCTATTGCGGTGGTTCAGCGACGAGCGGAATGGTGTGGGGCTCGTATCTCGCGAAGTCGAAAGACGCGTCCGCCACAGATGCGATGGCACAAGCGCGCGCCGCGGGTTTGAAGGATGGCCCACTTGCCGACGCTGCGCAGAAGTACATCAACGCGACGGTATCGGCGAGAGCGGCTGCAGGAGCACCCGCAGGAGCACCTGAGAAAGCCGGTTCAAACGCGGAGAAGTAATCCGCCGCTGCTTCGTCAATAGAGCCAGAGGAAGGTCGGCAGAATGCCTTGCGTGTGTCCCTCTTCGATCGCTTGCGCTCCGAGGAAAACCAACGGGATCAGCGACGCCTCAAACATGGTGCGCGTGAAGACGCGCGTATTGACGACCAGCGAATCTGTGACTTGGTATGCACGGAATCGCGGGAGGAAACGCGGGACGCGAGCCATGTACGCATCGAAATCGCTTCCGAAGAGGCTTCGCAGGTGGACTTCTTCGAGTTTGATCGTGGGCCAATGTGTCGCGAAGAACACGATGCCAAACAGTGCGGCGAGCGTCAGCGATTCGAAGCTCAGCCCCGCGCCGATGAACGCGAGGAAACTGAAGAAGTAAAGCGGGTTTCGCGTAAGGGAATAGGGGCCGCAATCGACGAGTGTTTCGTTCTTACGGCCAGCGATGTAGAGCGCACACCAAATGCGGCCAGCACATCCGGTGATCAAAAGCGCGTAACCGATTGAGGCGAGAACACCATCAACTGCACCGTGCTCATCCCACGCGTGCTGCGCAAACAGAGCAAGCCCAACCACTGCGCCGAGCGCAAGTCGTGACACCGTGAGGCGAACATTCATATGCACAGCATAGTGCGTACGCATGAAGATGCCAACAGAAAAGCCGCATCCAAGTGCGCCGCTTCACGGTGTCGGAGAGTTCGCGGGCGTCGCAGCTGGTGACGCCGCGGGCAATTGAACCACGACCTCTGCGGGGAAAATCGCGCTCGGATCACTGCGCTCAGCGAGCGTCTTCGCCATCGTCCCAATGGTTGCGGGAACGACGCCCTCGAAGAGCGTCGCGCCGCCGAGATCGGGGCCCGCCTTCACGATCACGGGCTTCGCGAGATCGACCATTGAGCCGTCGAGTCGGATCGCGAGTTTCGTCACGCCCGTCGCTTCGAGAATCGTAATCGTCTGCCCTTTGCGCTCTGCAACGACGCGCTGGCCGCCCTTTGGTTCAGGGTTCGCAAGCCAGTAGAAGCGGGGGCTCGTCACATCGTCTTGCAACCAAACAATGCGTTCTGGCCGCAGATTCCGCGAGAATTTCGCCATCCACGGCACGGCAACCGCGTCTTTGCGATCCATCCAGTGGCCGTTCTCTTCGTAGATCGTGACCTCGTGCGTGTAACCGCCGGGATCCTTCGCCGCGAGATCCGCGAGCGTCGTCTTCCACGAACGTGCGATGTCGTTGCGACTGAAGGCGGCATCTTTGCCGCCCATATAGAGCGCAAAGGGAATGTTGCGGAGTCCGTCAGGACGCGTTTCGTTCGGATGGCCTGCCATCATTGCGGCGGCCGCGAACGAGTCCGCCATACGCGGCGCGAGTTGATAGACACCGTCGCCGCCTGCGCTGTATCCCATCAGATACACGCGATTTGGATCGACATCTTCAAAGACGATCATGTCGCGAATGAGTTCGCGGAAGAGTTCATCGATGTGACTTTGGTGCCATAAGTTCCACGTGTCGGTTGGCGCGCGCGGTGCGACATACACGCCTTCTTCGGGCTTGTAGAGACGCTTTTGATTCTCCCATTGTTGGGTGTTCACTTGCGGAGGCGCGCCGCCGCCGCCGTGCATCGAGATGTACAGGCTGCGGCCCGTCTTCGGCTTCTCGCCGTAGACCGCGTACCAGAACGGCATCTTCGTTCCATCCGCGGCAACAAGTGTCTTCGATTCGAATTCCTTCTGATCGTTCCGGCGGACCTCAGATTCGAGCGCCTTCGTCAGCAGTGTCGTCACGCGCTCGAGTTCCTTCGAAGTCGGCGCTGCGTCGATCGGGGTTGATGCGAACGGCTGCGCAGCAACATCGGCGACACTGCCGTCCTTGAGGAAGGCTTGCAGGCTCTTGATGCTCGCGGCTGCGTTTGGCTTTTCGCTCTTCTCATCGCCGCGCGCAGAAGGCGCGAGGACTTCCGCAGGCATGAACGACGCGTCGATGAAGAAGTCGGAGTCGTCGAAAACAGCAGAAAATCGGCCAGAAACGGCGCCCGGCGCCGTGTTGGGCGCCGTGTTGGAAGCAGGCGTGGAAGCAGGCGTGGAAGCAGGCGTGGAGGTAGGTTTGGTCGTCGGCGCTTCGAGAATCACCTCGCGAATTTCACCACCTGATCGCACGAACGAAGCCTTCTCGACGAGCACGCCGTCGATCGCGAACGCGATCATGCCTTCCTTCGGCACGATGAGTTCAAGATGGTCGTTGAGATCGAAGCGTTCGTCCTTCGAAACGCCCTTCGCAACTGCGCCACTTGCTTCATCGCGCGCCTCGACCGCACGCGAAACACGCAACTTCGTTTGCGGATCGCGCACCGAAATACGCATGACTTGCATGCCTTCAGGAATCGCAGCGGCCTGGCCCGCGTAGCGATCGGTCACATCAACGGCGCGTGCGCGCGGTCGCGATGGATCGAAGACGAAGGGGAAATCAACGCCCGTGTCACGCCACGTCACAGCGTAAATCGCGTGCTCAGGCTTCGAGCGGTTCTGACCGCTCGCACGGCCGCTGAACCAACCTTGATCGAGTTCATCACCCGTCGGTTCTGCAGCACCCGTGTAGCGCCAACGCGTTCCATCCCAAATTTCAATCCATGAGTGATTGCCTGAGCCGTCGGTCCACATTGGAACACCCACGAATCGCGCAGGAATTCCAACGGATCGGCAGGCATCGATGAGGAGGATCGAGAGGCCTGAGCACGAGGCAAGCCCCGAGTCGATCGACTCGCTGGGCGATTGATCGGCGCGCTTGCGCTTCGTCGAGTACTTCACGTTGAACTCGGGGAAGATGCGCTGATTGAGCCGCGCGGCGGCGAGTGCTGGATCGCGCAAGCCTTCCACCATCGGCAGGCACTTCGGGCGAAGCAAAGGCATCCAAAGTTCGCGCTTCTCGCTCACGCTCGCGTAGGGCAAAATCGCGTCGAAGTACGTCGCTTCATCGACCATCGCGCTCCATGGCGCAGATTTCCACGCGTTGTACGCGCCGTCGACATGCGTCAAGAGAAAGACGGCCTTCAGTTCGCGCAGGTCCGCCTCGGGCATATGCGCGATCAGCCACTCAAGCGATGCACGCTGTGCATCGGGTACGCCCTCGAGCGCCTTCTCGAGTTCTGCGCGATTGGCGCCCGCTGCTTCGAGCGCGCGCGAGAGGCCCAACGCCGCAGGCGACGTCAGCGCATCACGCTCTGCGGGCGTCGACACGAAGAAGTCGGTACTCGCGTGCGTTGAAGCCGCGAGCAAGATCGGAGAAGCGACAGAGAGAAATGCGCAAACAGTGGGGACGATTCGCATTCCGCGAGTGTACTCGTTCGCGCGCAAATCTCGAAGGCTCACATCACTTCACAGTGACGACGCTCGCCTCATCGAGAATTGTGACGATGAATGCAAGGAAGAGCAGGATGTGCACGACGCCTTGCACGGCGTTGACCTTGCCGCCTCGGAGATTGACCGCCACGACAAGGAACGTCGTGATGAGGAGCACGATGTACGGAGCGTCGAGTCCGAGTTCGGGCGAAACGCCGGTAAACCAGCGAATCGCGAGGACCGCCGGCACCGTCAGGCCGATGGTCGAAAGCGAACTTCCGAGGAGCACATTCATCGCGCGTTGCGTTTCTTCGCGTGCCGCGGCCTTGAGTGCGGCCAGGCCTTCTGGTGCGAGCACGAGCGCCGCGATGAAGACGCCGCCGATGCCACTCGGCAGATAGGAGGCCGCGAGGAGGCCTTGTACGCGGCCCGCGAGTCCTTCAGCGATTGCGACCACGCCGACCAACGCGAGCACGAGGAGCGTGGCTGAACGCCACGTCGACACTGGCTCATGTGCTTCGCCCGAAGAGTGTGCTTCCTTGCGCGCATCGTGCTCGCGCTCGGTCATGCGGTGATGCGCGTAGAAACTCTTGTGGCGCGTTGTTTGAAAGTACAGAAAGACGAGGTAGATCACGAGGGAAGCGCAGCCGACGAAGACCTCCATCGGGTCGCTCATCCAGCCACCCTCAGCACTTCGGGTAAATCGCGGGAGAATCAGCGTGAGCGCGCCGAGCGCGATGATCATCGGGAGATACGCGCTCGCGGACTGCGCGTTGAACTCTTGCTCCTGCCGTTTGAGGCCGCCGATGAGGAGAACCGCGCCCATCAAGAGATTCAACAGAATCATCAACACCGAAAGCATCGTGTCGCGCGCAACCGTCGAATCGCCAGTCGAGCCAAGCATCACCGCGCAAACCGCAGCAACTTCGATGATGATTGCGGAGATCGTGAGGATCACCGTTCCGAGTGGTTCACCGAATTTCTCCGCGAGTTCATCGGCGTGCGCCATCGCGCGGAACGCGGCGGCCACGATGCACACCACGAGCCAGATACTCCAAAGTAGGTTCGCGCCGTTGTTGATTTCCCCCGCGGGAGACCAGTGCGCAAGCACCGCGCCGCCAGTGAGAAGCGCGAGCAGAATCGGCAAGTCTGGGAGCCAACGGGAGAGGAATGATCGCGGTGGAAATTTCGCGTGACTCGACATGGCGCGGAAGATACTCGCCAATTCAAGGCGTGGGCTTCAGATCGCGGAACATAAAGAACGCGGCCGCCACGAGACAAAGCGACGCGTACACGAAGTTCATCGTGAGTTTCTCCTTCATGTAGAGCACGGCGAAACCCGCGAACACGAGCATCGTGATGACTTCTTGCATGACCTTCAATTGCGCGAGCGAGAAGCCCGCTTTCTCGAAGCCGATGCGATTCGCCGGAACCTGCAGGCAGTACTCAAAGAATGCAACGCCCCAACTCGCAAGAATCGCAATCCAGAGCGCCTTCGATTTGAAGTCCTTGAGGTGCCCGTACCACGCGTACGTCATGAAAATGTTCGACACGACGAGAAGGGCGGGGGCGATGATCAGCGCAGTTCGGGCGGTCATTCCCGCAAGGTATCGCGCGGGCCGCTCGGCATTCGCCACGCCACAAAGATGCCGAAACATCCGACGATCGCCGACGCAAGAATCGCAACACCAATAGAGGTGGCAAGCGTGGCGCCCTGTGAGCGAGTGACTCCCGCGACCGTTGCCGCGAACGCGACTCCTGTGGCGCTGCCGACCTGTCGAAACGTCTGAACGATCCCTGAGATTTGGCCACGCGCTTCGTCGGGAACTCCCGAGAGCGTGTCGGTACTGGCAGGCGACATGATGAACGCAACGCCGAGTCCAAGAAGTGCCATGCCCGTTGCGATGACGCCGTACGAAACGAGCATCGACCCAGCACCCCACGTTGCAAGCCCTGCGGTCGCGGCGAGTGTGCCGAAACGTGCGAGCGGACGAACACCAACGCGGTCGTAAAGCTTGCCCGCACGGCGCGCGACGAGAATGACGGGAATCAGCATCGGCATGAGCGACGCGCCCGCGCGTGCCGCGTTGTAGCCCAAGACCTCTTGCGCATAAATCGCTCCTTGCACCACGAGCGAAGCCATCGCGAATTGCATGATCCCGACGAGGATGACATTCGCTCGTAAGCGCGGCTCGGCAAGCAGCGCGAGCCGAACAAGCGGTTGCGCGACTCGAAACTGCCGCACGACGAAGAGTGCAGAAAGTGTGCCGCCAATGGCGAGCATCGCGAGGTAGTGCGGCTCGAACAGGCGAAGTGTGCCGACGGGAGACTCGTTCGCCGCACCTTCTTGAAGTGCATAAATCGCGAGGGGAAGTCCGAGTGCGAGGAGAAGCGCAGAAGGCACGTCAAACGATCGAGTTTCAGCGCGACGGTTGGGCGGCTTAGCCGCAAGAAGGAGCACGATCGCAGCGATTGCGATCGGAAGATTGATGAAGAAAACCCAGCGCCAACCGGCGTATTCCGCAAGGAGTCCGCCGAGTACAGGCCCAATCGCAAAGAATGACATCGAGACGCCGATGTAGATACCCATCGCGCGACCGCGCTCACCGGCGGGAAACGTTTCGATGACGAGCGCACTCGACGCGGGTTGCATCAAGCACGCGGAAAGTCCTTGCAGAACGCGTCCCGCGATGAGGAGCTCAGCCGATGTCGCGAGCCCGCAAAGGGCACTCGCGGAGGCGAATCCCACCACGCCCGCGAGAAACGTCGAGCGCTTTCCGAAGATGTCACCGAGTCGCCCGCCGACCGCCATCGCAGCGGCAAGCGTCACGATGTAGGCATTCGCGATCCAGGCGACACCCGTGGGGCCGAGGCCGAGTTCTGCGCCAATACGCGGACCCGCGACCGCCGTGACCGTGAGGTCGACGAAGATCATCGACAGACTTCCCGTCAACGCCAGGAGGACGAGCCCGCGGCGAGGCGTGAGAGAACCGGCGGACGTCGCCGCGGGAGGGCTCACGGGATTGTCATCAGGCGCAGGCAAGGTCACCTGCGCAGCGTACCGCAACAAATTCCGCCTTCGACGCACCCGCGTGGAACGTTGGCGCGGTACAACACCCAAATGCACACCGCTTCGCATGCACGTCCACTCGCGGCCTTGATCCTCTCCTCGTCGGCGCTCGCACTGTCGACTTTGGGTGTTCTCACTTCAGATGCCCACGCGCGCACGCCACAAGATGCGCCTGCCGCGGCGGCGAATGCTCCCGCCAGCGCGACTGCCGCAGAATGGCCGCAAACAGTTGTCGATGGTGGCGACTCGATCACGGTCTATCAGCCGCAATTTGAAACGCTCAACGGTGTGCAACTCACGATGACGGCGGGCGTGAGTATTCGACGCCAAGATTCCGACGGCACGACCGCGTCAACGAACGGCGTTGCAACCATGACCGCGCAAGCGGTGGCGGGCGATGTTCCGGGCGAACTTGAGATCAACGGCATCACCTGCTCGTCTGTTGACTTCCAAGGTACGTTCGACCAAGACATGGCTGCGCGATTGACGGGCCTTCTCATAGGTGTCGGTTTCACGGTCGATCGCGGCACGCTCGTGCAAGACATGAAACTCACGAACGCGCGCGCCGCAGGAACGCCTGGACTTTCGTTCACGCCGCCGCGCTTTGTCGACTCGAATGTTCCCGCGGTGCTGATCACGATTGATGGTCAACCGATTCTCGTTCCCGCGGGTTCGAGCGGCTGGCAGTCGGTGAAGAACACGGCATTCATCCTGCTTCGCTCGCCGGAAGGCCGTTGGTACACCGCCGTCGGCACATCGACGCTCGCAAACAGTTCGCAGCCGCCAGTGTGGATGAGCGCCGACACCCTCACGGGCAACTACGCGCTCAGCGATGCGCCGCCAGCCGATGTCGTGGCAGCGCTCGGCACAACGAAGGAAAGGCCTTCGCAACTCGACGGTCAGTCGCCCACCACATTGATGGCTTCTGCGACACCAAAGCGCATCATCGTTGCGACGGAACCAACAGTGTTGCTCGCCACCGATGGCGCGCCGCAACTTGTCGACGCGGCACCTGGCGTCCGTGAAGCAACCAACGCCAACACCGTGCTGCTCTACGTCTCGAACCCCGGCGAATGGTGGACACTGCAAGCGGGTCGTTGGTTCCACGCGGCGCCATCGAAGCCTTGGCAGTACGCGGCTCCGAGCGAGGTTCCAGCGTCGTTCTCGCAACTCGCCGCCCGCGGCCGATTGCTCGCGGCACGCGCAGCAGTCCCGGGAACAATGGAGGCAAACGCTGCTGTGGTCGCATCGAGCGAAGTTCGCACCGTGACGGTGAAGGCGGACGCCGCATGCACCGTCACGTACGCGGGCGAGCCTTCCTTCAAGCCAGCCGCCGCTTCGGGTGACGCCGCGAGCGTTGGATACGCCACGAACTCCTCGCAGCCAGTGCTCGGCGTCGGCAGCGACTTCTACTGCTGCAACGCGGGCGCGTGGTTCATCTCAAGCTCGGCGAATGGTCCGTGGAAGGTCACGGACTCAGTCCCAAGCGCGATCTACGGCATCCCGCCATCCTGCCCTGTCTACCCCGTGACCTACGTCGAGGTCTACGGAAGCACGAAGGACCCGACAACGGGCGCGATCACGAGCGTCACCTTCGGTTTCACCTCGGGCTACCTCGGCACCTACCTCAATCAAGGCACGCCGGTCTACGGCACGGGCTACGACTACTCGCCCGAGTCTGACACGCCTGCCGCCGCTGACACCTATCAACCCTATCCGCAGACGTACGGCTCGGACGCGCTCTACGACAACCAGACGGGCACCTACGCGCCTGGTGGCTACTCGCCCGATTACGACTACGCATCGCCACTTGTCCAGCCGTACTACCTCGACTCGGGTTGGGGCGGTTGGGGTTGGTGCCCAGGTTGGACGTGCGGTTGGGGCTGGGGCTACAACAATTGGAACGACTGGAATCACTGGTCGGGCTACTGGAACAACTGGCATCCGTACTGGAACCAAGATTGGCACAACGATTGGCAGAACAATCAACGCCTCTACTCGAACGCCCGCGCGAACAACGCGAATGCGCAGTACTCCGCTTCGAACCCATGGGGTGAGAGCAAGGACTGGCAGAAGTGGAACGCCGCGAATGCCGCAGGCGACGAGCCGCAGAATCACGAGCCTGCCAATTGGCAGAAGTGGAACGCTGCGAGTGCCGCGGGCGACGAGCCGCAGGATCACGAGTCTGCCGATTGGCAGAAGTGGAACGCGAACAACAACCTCTACGGTCAGAACACGCAGCGTGCGGAAAATGAAGGTCGCGCTGCCTTCAACCGCAACCAGAACTACAACTGGAATCAGTATCGCGGTCAGTCGAATTACGCGAATGGCTACGGCCGCACGGGTTGGAACACGCAACCCTCTCAGAACTACAACACCCAGTACAACAACCACAACTGGAATGCGTACCCGCGCACGGGTTACAGCGGTTTCCACCCGTCGTACAACTACAACTATCGCCCAGCAGAGGGGAGCTACCGCGCGCCCGCGGCCTCGTTCCGCGGCGGCGGTTTCGGCGGGGGCCGGCGCTGAATTCGCCCGCGCGAGGCGCGTCGTTTCTGATGTTTGTATGCACGGTCGCGCTCAATCGCGGCGTCGGGAGCGATGTCGCGTGCTGTGATGCGAGCATGGTCCGTGAGTTCGCGAGGGCTGTTCGGTGAACGCGCTCATGCGCGTGTTGCTTCCGCCCCGATCGCTCGAGGCGGAGCTCGAGGAGTACGAGCGCGACGACCCAACGCGTACGGACGTCCTCGCATGGTCGGCGGCGACGTGGCTTGCGTCGTTGTCGCTCCTCCGCGCGCTTGAAGCAGCGCTCTTCGCGTGGCTCATCTTCGTGCTGCTCTTTCGCTTTCGCGCGTCCGCGCGTGTTCTTCGTGCGGCGATTTGGACACCAGCGTTTGTGCTGCTCGTTGGCTATCTCCTCGTGACCGCGGCGGCGACACTCGCCTACGGCCGCGAGAACATGTGGTCGCTTGCGATTCCCGAGCGCAAGTTTCTCATCCCGTTCTTACTCGTCCCTGTGCTGCATCGTTGGCGTTTGCTCCTCCTCGGGCTCGTCACGGGTGGTGCAATCGAAGTCGCGGTGATGCTGTGTCGCGCGGGGCTGCGCGTGAGCGTGTGGCCCGAACTCAAGATCGATCTTGTTGATGGAACCGAGTGGACGCTTGTCGTCCTTGTTGCGGCGACGATGTTTGCCGCATTGAGAACGCGCGGAGCGACCTCTTTCGCGTGGGGCGCGCTTGGACTGCTGACGCTGTCGCTTCAGGGAATGTTGTCGCAACGTGCGCCGTTTGTCGGCGCGTTGGTCGCGCTCATCGCGACCATCGTCGTCGGTTGGCGCTTCTTCGCGCGCGGAACTCGCGTGTCGATCGTGGTCGCGGTGCCGCTTCTCATCGGCTGCGCGATCGCAGTGAGCTCGCTTGGTGGCGGTGTGACGGCGAAGCGTTTCGATTTGCTCTTTGAGAGCGGCGACGGCGGAGCCACCGTTGTCGAAGAGATCGGGCCGCAATCGCGCACAGCACCCATCTTCGACTACCAAACGTTGAACGAATACTCGTCGCAGCGGCTCGAATTGTGGCGTTGGACTGCCAACGGCATCAGCGAGGAGCCGTTCATCGGACACGGTCGCAAAGCGTGGCGTACGGAAGTCGATCGACTCATCGATGAGGCGCCAGCGGAAGTGCGTGCGGAGCGCGGCGCAACAATCGTGCGTTGGGCGCGGGAAATCGGTTACTCGCACAACACGCCGCTCGATGTCCTCTTTGAGTCGGGGTTCATCGGTGCAGGGCTTCTTGTGACGCTCATCGCTCTCGGCCTTTGGGGCGCGTTCAAGCGGTTACGCGAGGAGCCGATCGCGGTGATTCCGATCGCGGCATTCGTGGGGCTCTGCGCAGCGGCGCAGTTTGAGTTTGTCTTCGCGCGCTCGATCCAAGGCGCGACGCTGATCTCGTGCGCGGTGCTTGTTCTCGTGCCGCGACCAAGTGCGGCGCAGTGGGAACGCTCGGGGCTTGGACGAAGTGACGCGTGGATTGCACGACTCTTCGGAGCGTGAGTTTCGGCGGGTGAGTTTCGGCAGCCGAGTTTCGGGCGCGAGGCCGCATCGCGCCCACTCGTAGGCCTTACGTTTGCGCTCCGATGTCGCAAAAAGTACAGCGGCCGGATCTGGTGGAACCCGGCCGCGATCGGCGTACCGCCTCGTACATCTTCAAGATCCAGCCGCTTCAAGACTCAAAGACGAGTCTTTCGATGCAAGACACTTTGGAGGTACGAGACTCAACTGAAGCTGGCTCGTGTGTGGCGCGCGACTTCGACGGTCACGCGCTGTGCGCGGTCGGCGCGTGCCCGCACTCGCGCAGGAACCGACGGATCGCAGAGATCTCGTGGTCCGACTGCAACGTGTGGCCGCCACCGTGCGGGATCTTGAACGTCATCTCGTGAGGGCCAAACCTGACCTTCAGGTGATCGTGCTTGGTTTCCTCCGTCGTAGCCCCTAGCGACTCAAACATGTGGACGATGTCGCGCCAATGGATGTTGTGCGTGGTGGGGTGGGCGAAGAGTTGCTCAAGCGTGCGTTGATGGTTCGACATGGAAGACTCCTCAAATCGTTGCGCTCAGCACCGAGCAAACTTGCGTTGGTACTGCGCGCAGACGGACAATAGCACAATCGCGGATATCTTTATCCGTGTTTACGCTCTTTGGGCTCAATTGGCGGGTTTTAGGGTGTTCACCCCGCGGGGTGCGCGGTTTCGGGGAAGTGACTCGGCGGAGGTGATCTGGGGGATGTGTTCTGGGGGGATGTGATCCGCGCATGTGATCTGCGCAACGAAACCTCTCAACGCGCGCAACGCACGCAAAAAGGAACCGCGGGCGACGGTGGTGGCCGTCGCCCGCGGGTTGCATTGTGAGATCTCGGAGTGCTCGCGCTTGGTGAGAGCGCGGGTTCACTCTGCTGCTGGTGGACGGTTCGCGCGACCACCACGGCCACGCGGACGGTCGCCTGCGGCATCACCCTCTGCAGCACCGCCGCCGGCAGGAGCAGCCGATTCGCCGCCCTCATCGTTTTGGAAGAGCGCGTGTCCCGACTCCTCCGATTGGTGGAGCTTCTCAAGCGCAGCCTTTGCAGCCGCGGTGTCGCCCGCGAGGATCGCGTTCTCGATTTCAAACGCAGTCATGATCGACGCGATGATCGCCTTTCGGAAGTCGCGCTCATACGCGGCCTTGTCGTCGCCGAACTTCGCCTTCGCAGCCTCAGACATCGGAATCGATGCGATCGCGCCCTTCGAAGCGACGAGGCCCATTTGCAGGCGCTGCACCGCGTCGAGGTCGTTCTTCTGCGTCGAAGCGTCCAACGCAGAACCGCGCAGCGCACGGAACGCGCCGTTTGCTTGCTTCATTGAAGCTTCCATGTTGGGGGCACCGCCAGCGGCGCCGCCGCGGCCTTGACCGCCTTGGCCACCTTGGCCACCTTGACCGCCCATGCCGCGAAGTGCTCCGCCTTCCTTCGCGATGACTTCGAGCTCAGTGCGCTCGACAAAGCCGTCCTTGTTGGTGTCGGCGCGTTCGAAGATGCGCTCCACGAGCATCGCAGGCATTTCGTCGCGCGAGAGCTTGCCGTCGCCGTTCTGATCCATACCCATCAGGCGCTCAACCATTTGTGCGGGGTCGACTTGGCCGCCGCGCATACCAGGGCGCTGGCCGTCCTGTCCTGGTTGACCCGGCTGGCCTGGTTGATTTGGTGCACCCTGATTTCGGCCGCCCTGATTTCCGCCGGGCGGGAACGTGCCGTCTTGCTGAGCGAGTGCGAGCGATGAGAGCGAAAGCGCGAGAAGTCCGGTGAGAATGCGAGTGTGCTGCATGGTGCGCGGCTTGGGGCCGACTCCGAGATGGGGCCGCGTACGCGGCGGGGTAGAGGGATCCAATCGGACGTGTGTCGAGAGACACGTCGCTTCGTCGAGATTGGTTGTCGCCGCGATCAGGCGATCCTGAAGAAGCGCGGCGAAGGTGAACGCTCCGCATCGGCAGTTCATTGCGCATTCGTGTCAAAAAACCGCCCACCCCGCGAAGGGTGGGCGGCGAAGAACACGAAAGTGGTGCAAACTCAGGATCGAGGCGAAGTCAGGTTACGGGCACGCGCCCCATGCTCCGAGAAGGATGGCAAGGTCGGCGGCGTCGGTCGTGCCGCTGCCGTCAATGTCGGTGACGCCCGCGGTTCCCCAGCCCGAGAGGAGCGCCGCAAGATCGCCACCGTTCACGATGCCATCTGGTGTCGCGGGCGAGATGTCGCCCACGCATGCGCCGGGGACGCTCGACGCATCAGCCGGATCGCTGCCCGCGTCGAGTTCATCGCGATCGAAGAAGCCGTCGAGATCGCGGTCGATACCGAGTCGCGTCTGCGAGCCCGCGGGCACGAGCGTGTAGGTGAGTTCGCTGCCACTCGCCGCGAGCGCGAGAAGCGCTGCCGGCGAAAGCGTCGGCTCATCTGCGCGATCGGGGCGGAAGGAGCCCGCGACGAGCATCCAGCCGCGCGCTTCACCATTGACGCGACCCTTCACGATGAGCCCGAGGCCGCCAGGGGCGCTTGCAATCGTGATGAACTGATTGATACGGGCAGTGTCATTCGCAACGCCTGTGGCTGTCGTCTGCTGACCGACACCCGCGTGCGTACCTGAATTGAACGACATGCAGAACGCTTCCATATCGCGGCGTTGTTGTTGGCCCGTTGGATTATTCGCGAAGGTGAAGCCTGTCGTGATCGAGTCTTGGAACGTGAACTTCTCGCCGTTGTGTTCGAAGCCGAAGCCGCGCAACGCCGTCGTCGACGTGTTGCTCGCGCCAACTTTGCGCCAGAGTTCGCGCAAGTGCGCGTTCTTGCGATTCTGGTTCTCGCCGCCTGGAGCTGGAATATCAACACGGTTGTTCGAGCCGATCGCGCCCGCGTGGCAAGAGATGCAGGTGAGGCCGGGCGTGCCCGGAGGACCAGCGAAGAACTGACCAGTGTTGAAGAGATTCTGGCCCGTCACCGCGTTGCCCGTCACGTTGAAACCCGTCTGCGTACCACCAAAGATTGCAACCGACGTGCGAAGCGTGTTGTCGATGTTGCGGTTTGGATTTGGCGGGAAGACGAGCGACGCGAGGTAGTTCTGGAGCGACGACATTTCTGCTGGAGAAATCTCGCTTCCGCGGCCTTGCAAGTGTGTGAACGCGACGTTGAACTCGCTGAGATCATCTTTCTCGCCGCGCCAGTGGAAGGGCTCGTTCCCGATGATGCCTTGCAAGGTTTGCGTCGTCATCGGGCCCTTCATCGGGTGCCACGAAATGCACGCGCCTGGTGCCGCGACTTGGCAAACCTCGTCAAACGCTTCGACGACGCCCGTCGGATCACCAAGGTCCCACGCGAGTCGATCGCTGCGACCATCGATGTGACAGGTCGCACACGAAACGTGACCGAGGCCCGACGTGAGATTCGTATCGAAGAGGAATTTGCGTCCCGCGCGCACAGTGGCGGGGGTTGCGTCGTGGAAGGTCGAACGCGCGACTTCACTCGCACCCGCAGTCGAAACAGCGCTCACCGAGCCTTCGAAACGATTGAGCGTGTAGACGAACTGGCCGTTCGGCGACATCACGATGCCGCTTGGACCTTCGCCGACGCCAATCTTTGCCAGGCGCGCGCCCGAGGGCGACATCGCGATGATGCAGTTCGTCCCAAGCGATGCGACGTACGCGGCGCTTGAGTCGGGCATCCACGCCACGCCGCGCGGATCGCCGATCGATTGGAAACGCTCAAGTTCAGGAATCGAACTCGACGCGTAGGTGAGGTGCGGGTTGAGATCGCGCACAACAGGCGCGGTTCCGCCCGGACCTGTGAACGCGCCGACCATCTTGGCAAAGACGCCGTCGAGTTTCGGCTCGAAGCGAATCTCGTTGCGCGCTTCGATACCAACCGCAAGCACGGTGCCGTTCGGCGCAACGCCGATACCCGCAACGCAACTCATCAGGCTCGGCACGTAGCTCGTGGAAAGGCTCGCCGCATCGATCACGGCGATGTCGTTGTCCACAACGTCCCATGTCACGAGGTTCGACCAGTTGCGGTTGTTGTCGTCGATCCATTGGCCGAGCGCGTTCTTTCGCACGATGTGCGCGACGCGCGGCGGGAGCGGTTGTCCCGCGGTGCGCGGCGGATCGAAGGCGTTGCCAGAGTTCGGTGGCGGATTGACGCCGTTGTAGGGGCTCGCGGGGCTATTCACGGAAGCGCGTGGGACGATCGTCGATCGATTGCCTGACTCAAAGATCGCGAGGTAGACCGTACGACCATCGGGGCTTGTCGCGAGTGCGCGCGGCGAAGCACCGGCGATGGTGGTCGTGGTGAGCGTCGGCGCGGCGGCTGCGGGATCAAACGAAACGACGCGCGAAGACATCGCAAGCGACACAAAGGCGCGCGCGGGTTTCGAGGTGAAGACGATGTCTGCGGGTTCGTCACCAACGAGGATCGTGCGTGTAACGCGCATCGTGGCGAGGTCGACAACGCTGACCGAGTCAGAGATTTGATTGACAACCCATGCTTCGCCATTCGAGCGCGCGCGGACCGAGACGGGATCCACGCCGACCGCGACCGAGCCGCGCCGCACGGGGAGGCCGCCGACCAAGTCGAAGACCTCGAGCTGACCGTCTGCTGTGTTGACAGCGAGGAGCGCCGAACCGTCGGGTGTCACCTCAATCGGGTGGGTCTGTGGCGACTCGAAGTTTGTGAAGTTTCCCGTCTGCGCGAGAGCGACCGATGCGGTGAGCAGGCTGAGGGCCGCGCCCACGAGGGCGGATGACGGGGAAGCGGGACGGATGGGGCGTGGGGCTCGAGGCATGGCCATCGTTGGAAGATGCCTCGCAAACGGGGACACGCAAAGTTTGCGATCTTTCTAGGTTCTCGATGTCACGAAGTTCGAAACTCGGGATGCCGGCATCGAGTCTCAAACTTCGAATCTCAAACTTCGAATCTCGAGCTTCGAGGCACCAACTTCGAATGCCCGGCGGCGCCCGCCGCGCCAGGCTTCCGGAAGTCAGATCATCCTGCCCATGCCACCAAGAAATCGGTGAGGTCGCTCGCATCGACGACGCCATCCGCGTTGAGGTCGCCGGTGCCGGCGGTTGGGCGCCCGACATTGCCCCACGCGTCGAGGAGGAGCGCGAGGTCGCTCGCGCCGACAATCCCGTTGCGATCGAGATCCGCGGGATTGATCGTACAGGTGTCAAGGACGCCGTTTTCGTCGAGATCAAGGTCGGGGTTGGCCGCGATCTCAAGTGGATCAGGAGCGTTGTCGGCGTCGCAATCGACAAGCGATGTCCACTCCATCACCGCGGCGCGTGAGCGTGTCCCGAGATCGGGGCTCTGGAGTGCGTCGAGCCACGTCCCATCCGCGATACCCGTGCCTCGAGCGTCTTCTGTGCCCCCGAGCACGAGCGCCGCCGCGGCCCGTGCCGTTTGCGCGGGTCGACCGGCGGCCCAAGCGAATCCATCAAACGACGCGCCGTTCGTCCAAGCCCACGGGCCATTCGCCGAACGACTGCCACCGATCCAAGGTCCATCGCACTCGAATGCACCTTCGAGGTTCGCGAGCGTTCCGACGAAACTCAGGAGCGCCGTCGAGTCGATGCTGGCGAGCCGCCCGCCGAGTGTGTGCGCAAGCGCATCGGCCTCGGCGTACGACCACGGTCGATCCACGACGACGACGGCGCGGCCGTATCCATCACCTGCTCCATCGCCAGCCCCATCACCGACCTCAAAACGCGCAGCGGCAAAGCGCTCGATGCGCGGCGGCTCGTCCTGAGCGAAGAGCGGCGTCGCGGTGAAGAGCAGCGCGGCAACGAACATCACGCGCGTGTTTTCACTGGCAATGTGGTCCTTTCGTCGCGTTCCCGGCATCGGCGGGACTATCGCAGAAACCGACGACAACTGAAAATCAACTTCGAGTTCTTTGAGAAAATCATGCGCGTCGGGGGGTCGCATTTCGGGGCCATCGACGGAAAGATCGGTCGATCGCTATCGTCTGCACCCATGTCGAAGGAGCGCCCCGCGACCAACACCGACGCGAGCGACACCGACGCGAGCGAGATTCACGCGATTGAGAGTCGTGCGATTGAGAGTCGTGCGATTGAGGCGAAACTCGACGACGAGAGTGATGGCGATGGTGTCGCCGCGCGATTCGGCTTGTTCCTCGGCCCGTTGCTCGCCATCGCGGCAGTGCTGGCGACACATCCAGCGGCGGGGGCGTTCGGTGCGTTTTCGGCCGACGCCTCGTGGGTCCTTGGGCTTCTCGTGTGGATGGCAACGTGGTGGGTCACGCTTGCGGTCGATCCTGCGGTGACGGGGCTCTTGCCATTTGTCGCGCTTGCCGTGCTTGGCATTGGCAAGCCAACCGAGATCGCCGCGCCCTACGCGAATGATGTCATGTTTCTCTTCGGCGGCGGAGCGCTGCTCGCGTTGGCGCTTGATCGCGGCGGTATCTCGCGCCGGTTCGCGGAAGGACTTATCGCAATCGCGGGTACTCGGCCACTCGCGGTGCTCGCGGCAGTCATGCTGGCGACGGCCGTCCTGAGCGCATTCGTTTCAAATCTCGCGACCGCAGCCACGATGTTGCCGCTTGCGATCGCCCTCGGCGCGCAAGCACGCGATGCGGTTGAGAGCGAATCCAAAGCGACCTTGGCAGGAGCAACGCGGTTTTCAACCTCGCTCGTACTCGGAGTTGCGTTCGGCGCGAGTATCGGCGGCGCGCTCACACCGATCGGAAGTCCGCCGAACCCTATCGCCATCGAGTGGCTTTCGAAGAACGGCGTTGAGTTGGATTTCATCCGCTGGCTTCGATTTAGCGTGCCAACCACGCTTGTCATGCTCCCGCTCGCGATCGTCGTGCTGGGAGTCTGGCTCTTCCCAGCGACGGGCATCACGGTGCCGCGCCGCGCTGGTTCGCTCTCGCCAATTGCGCGCGATGGATGGATTGCACTCGTGGTGTTCTTGATCGCGGTCGTGGCGTGGGTTTCACGGGAGTATTGGAGAGTTTCCGCTCCGATCGTCTCGGACGGGACCATTGCAGTTGCGGCCGCGGGGCTCCTCTTTCTTGCGCCGAGTCGAGCGCGCGCCGGTGAAGGAGTGCTTGCGCCAAGAGACTTTGCACAGGTGCCGTGGCGCGTCCTCGTCCTTTTCGGCGGGGGGCTCTGTCTCGCCGATGCCATGCAGCGCACGGGGCTCTCGGCGTCGCTCGGGGCCGTTTTCGAGGCCGCAGGAACGTTGCCGTCGCTCGGTGTGTTGGCGGTGGTGGTGGCGATACTCGTCTTTGCGAGCGAAGTCGCCTCGAACACTGCGCTCGCCGCAATGGCGGTTCCGATCGTCGGCGCGATCGCGCCGGGCCTCGGTGTCGCGCCGGAGCAACTCGTCATTCCCGCCGTCTTCGCGGCGAGTTGGGCCTTCGCGATGCCTGTTGGAACGCCGCCAAACGCGCTTGTGTTTGCATCGGGACGCGTGCAAGTGCGCGACATGATGCGCGCGGGGCTCGTCCTCGATCTCGTCGCGATCGTCGTCATCGTGGTGATGGCGAAGATCCTGCTCTGACGACGCGTGCTCTGACCTCCTTCGGCGGCAGGAGATCTTTGGCTTGTCTGTCGTAGACAAAACGACAACCGGGCGACCTTTGCAGGTCGCCCGGTTGAGAGTTTCAAATCACCCAGCCTGAGCTGAGTTCAGTCGGTCGTTCAGCGACGACGACGGCCGGTGAGGCCCGCTCAGCGGCGCGAGCGACGCGTGAGGCCAACGAGGCCGAGGAGCGCGAACGCGCCTGGAGCCGGAACTGGAACTGCGTCGATGCCGAAGAGGGTAACGGTGCCAGTCCAGGTGCCCGAGGTACCCGCAGCGCCGTAGCCGTTACCGATCCAGATCGTGCCGTCAACAGCGTTGTTGCCGGTGAAGGAGAGGGCCGACGTGAAGTTCACGGTGCCGATCGAGGTCGTGCCGGGGACCGACGAACCGCCGTTTGGCCAGAAGTAGCGCTGCGCAGCGCTGAGGTTCGAGAAGCCACCGCACTGGAGGAAACCGCCGGTCGAGAGTGGCTCGACGTCGACGTAGATGCAGAGGTCGTCGGCGTAGGTGAACGCGGTCGACGCGTCGAGCGTGACGTTGATCGCAGCGCCGGTGAAGCTACCGACGATTTGGGTCGTCGTGTAGTCAACGATCTGCGAGAAGTTGAAGCCAGTGAAGGTCTGGTTCGTGAGGGTGACGGTGATGTCAGCCGAAGCAGCCGAAACGAGGGCCGCAGCAGCGACCGTGGACGCGAGGACAGTCTTCATGATTCTCTCCGAGGACAAATGGGAAAAGGGGGACACAGGACAGGTGTACCTGCCAATCGAATTTGGACATTCGACTGACAGATGTAGAGACTCAGATTTCCTACCGACAGCCATGGACATGGCTCGCCGAAGGCCCTTTTCATCCGCTCCGACGGCGAACTTGACACGGGTCAGGGTGGAAGCAAGTCACTTCGACGAGATTTCTCCAATTTTGCCTGAGTCGGGGGCAGACGTCCGATCACAACCCGCTCCATGCCCCCACAGTCGCACAATCCGGGTGCCGAGGCTGAACGCCTGATGATGCAGCAGCGCTTCCCAGAGGCACTTGCCTGCGCGGAAGCGTGGGCGGCGGCCTCTCCGCGGGACTGGCGACCCTACGACGTTCTCGCGCGCATCCACTTCGCGGTCGGACGATTGCAGCAATCGGCGGATGCGGTGGACCGTGCACT
>JBJOHQ010000236.1:0-3862 GCA_046047595.1 Planctomycetota bacterium
TCGAGGCCGATGAGCGATTGCGAGGCCATCGGTCCCTTGACCGGATGCCACGGTTGACAGCCGACACCCTCGTTCGGAAGTCCGAGGTTGCAGAGTTGGTCGAATTCCGCCATCGGCGACGCGGGGCTTCCGAGGTCCCACACCAACTGATCGGTGCGCGCATCGATGTGGCACGATGCGCACGCAGCTTGTCCGAGGCCCGACGTGAGGTGCGTGTCGAAGAGGAACGGGCGCCCGTCGCGCACGATTTTCGGCGTTGGATCGAAGAAGCGTGGTCGAGCGAGTTCGTCGAGTGTTTCCGCGTCGAGAATCGAGATGGAACCGTCGAATCGATTGAGCGTGAAGAGCCGTGCAAGCGCCGCGTCATGAACGATGCCCGTCGGGCCTTCGCCGACAGATGCGAGATCAAGACGCGTCATCGACGGCAACGCGAATGCGACGACGTTCGACGAGCCTAAACCTGTTGCCCACGCGCGCGTGCCATCAGCGCTGATCGCGATGCCGCGCGGATCGCCGATGGCAAGCGTGCGTTGCAGAAATGGCAGGGTTCGAACGGTGTAGTCGAGATGTGGATTGAGATCGCCGCGGAGATCGGGGGTTGTCGCTCCCGCTGGAACACGCGCGAATGCACTGCGTGCGAACGCACCTTGCAGGTTTGCGTCGAAACGCACTTCGTTGGTGAGTTCAAGACCAACCGCCACAAAACCGCCCGCAGGCGCGGCCGCAATCGACATCGGGGTTGTCATCAACCCATGCACATAGGTTGTCGCAAGCGTCGCGGGATCAATCACCGCGACGTCGTTCCCGTGAAGTTGCCATGTCACGGCGGCACTCCAATCGGCGCCGTTCACGTCACGCCATACGCCTTTCGCATCTTTGCGCACGATGAGCGAACTCGTCGGCGCAGGCGGGAGCGACGGATGGAACGCTGGCGAGAACACGCTGCCCGCGTTCGGCGGCGGATTCGGCGTTTCTCCATTGGTCGTCGTGTACGGGCTCAACGACGAAGACACGATCGCTTCGGGAATGACCGTCGTGTCGTTGCCGCATTCGAAGATGGCGGCGTACACCCGCGTTCCATCGGTTGCGAGTGCGCGGGGGTCTTCACCAGCGATCGCGATCTGTGTCGGCGCCGCGGCGAGGTTCGATGGGTTGAACACATCCACGCGATTCTTCTGCGAAATCGAGACAAACGCGCGTTCGGGCTTTCCCGCAAACACAACATCACACGGTTCGTCGCCTGTGAGAATCGTGGCCTTGACGGTCAGCGATGCAAGATCGACGACCGTGATCGAGTCTGAAACATGATTGACCACCCACGCTTCGCCGACCCCACGGGCACGAACTGAAACTGGTTCCATGCCGACCGAAATCGAACCTGCGTGCAAGAGATAGGGCGCACTCGGCAAGATGTCGAAAACCTCAAGTCGGTGGTCGGCGGTATTCACCGCGAGTAATCGCGCGCCGTCAGCCGTTCGCTCAAGTGGATGGACGTGTGGACTCTCGAAGTGGACGAAACTCCATGAACGATCTTCCGTTTGCGCGACAGCGCTCTGCGGCTCCCACGCGAAAACGCCCACGACGAGAGCCGCGGTGATTGCCACGCTGTGGCAAGGGGAGATGAGCTTTCTCGGTGTGATGATCTTTCTCTCGTAAGGGCACGAAATCAGAACCCCGTATCAGGTTCCGAAGTCAGGCTGAAGTAGGTCCCGTGAGCGTACTGCAGCGATCGGATCAGGCAAAATCACGGACAAAAATGGTTGAACTCTTCGGTTGCGAAGCGAGGGTGTCGGCGAGCCTTGCCTGCACAGACTGCATGATCGGATCAACTCAACCCTGCGCCAAGCGAGGCGAAACGCAGCGCGGCGCTGCGAAAATCCGCATAGTTACGCGAAAATCTGCTTCATGATCCGCCCGTGCACGTCGGTCAGGCGATGGTCGCGGCCGCCGTGGCGGAACGTGAGCATTTCGTGATCGATGCCGAGCAACGCGAGAATCGTCGCGTGAAGATCGTGGACGTCGACCTTGTCGACCGCGGCGTAATAGCCGTAATCATCGGTTTCGCCGAATGAGAAGCCAGGCTTCACGCCGCCGCCCGCCATGAACATCGTGAATCCGTGCGGGTTGTGATCGCGGCCGTCGCCGCCTTGTGCGGTTGGCGTGCGTCCGAACTCGCCGCCCCAAAGGACAAGCGTGTCTTCCAACATGCCATGACTCTTGAGGTCGCGAATCAAGCCTGCGATCGGCTTGTCAACTTCAGCCGCATTCGACGTGTGCTGATTCTTGAGGTCGCCGTGCTGATCCCACTTGTAACTGTGGGTGCATTGGATGAATCGCACACCCGCCTGCGCGAATCGCCGCGCAAGCAAGCACTGGCGACCGAAGTTCTCCGTCTTCTTCTCGTCGATGCCGTAGAGCTTCTGCGTTGCTTCCGATTCGCCCGCGAGGTCCATCACCGCAGGCGCGGCCGCTTGCATGCGATAGGCAAGTTCGAAACTCTCGATGCGTCCTTCGAGAGCGCCATCGGTGCCGTTGCGCTCTGCATGCGCGCGGTTCAGTTGCTGGAGAAAATCAAGTTCTTTGCGTTGAAGTTCGCGTGGAAGGCCCGCAGTCATGTGCTCAAACTGCGCTTGCGACGCGGGAATTCCAGCGTGACCAATCGGTGTGCCGTGCGTCCATGCGGGCAAGAACGAACTCGAGAAGTTGTTCACGCCGCCGTGACCAAGCGTCGGGCAAATCGTGATGAACGCGGGGAGATCGTCGTTCTCCGTGCCGAGCCCGTACGAAACCCAAGAGCCCATCGATGGACGAATGAATGTGTCGGTTCCGGTGTGCACCTTGAGAAGCGCGCCGCCGTGTGCTGGATTGGAGCCGTGAAGGCTCTTCACGAAACACAAGTCATCAACGCACTGCGCGACGTTCGGGAACAAGTCGCTGACCCACGCGCCCGATTGTCCGTACTGCTGGAACTTCCACGGACTCGCGTAGAGGTTTCCCGTTTCGGCAAACTGCACGCGCGGCTTTGCAAACGGAAGCGGCTTGCCGTGGTCGCGCTGCAAGAGCGGCTTGTAGTCAAACGTGTCGACCTGCGAAGGGCCGCCGTGCATGAAGAGGAAAATCACGCGTTTTGCACGCGGGCGGAAGTGCGTCGCCTCGAGCACGCCCTTCACGCCGCCATTTGCTTGCGCCTCGCGCGCGAGAAGTCCCGCAAGCGCGATCGAGCCAAAGCCCGCGCAAAGACCGAGCAAAGCCTCGCGGCGCGTGAGCGGATGATGTCGGTGGTCGCAGAGCATGTGATTCGCTTCGTGAGATCAGCCGTATGCGGCCGTGCGTGACATGTCAGTGTTGCTTCGAACAGAGGCAACGGTACTCATTCCATCGTGACAAACTCGTTGGTCGAAAGTAGTGCGTGGCAGAGTCGCACGAGTGCGTCTTCGGCGTTCATGCCGCCGCGTTCTAGATCTGCCAAGAAACTGCGCGATTCGTCGCGCTCGATCGGTTCAGGATCACGCGCGAGCGTTCGGCGGAATGCTTCGCGGATGCGGTCATCGGCGCTTGGTTCCTCGGTGGTCAACTCGATCGCGATCGACTTTGCCGCGTCTTCCACAAACGGCGCATTCAAGAAAAACAGCGCTTGAGGCGCGACCACAGTGCGCGGTCGACAGTCGATCGGCGCACTTGAATCGGGATAATCAAACGCGCTGAAGAGCCCAAACATCGCGTTGCGAATGACGGGGAGATACACGCTGCGGCGCATCGTGTCGTAGTTCGCAGCGTTGCCTGATTGATCGTTGGTGACGTAATCGTGATCGCCGGAACCGAGCAGCGTTCCGCCCATCGTGCGATCAAGCGTGCCGGCGAC
>JBJOHQ010000237.1:0-4715 GCA_046047595.1 Planctomycetota bacterium
GCTATCCGCCTGCGCTTGTACAGATGGCAGAAGCCGCGCTCTCAATGCTTCGCGATGTTCTCGTTGCCTTCTCGAACGAGGACATCAAACTTTGCCTCGAAGTGCGACGCGCAGATACCTATGTGGACGATCTCAATCGCGAAGTTGTCGCGTGGGCACGCGGGTGGATCGAGCAAGATGTCGAGAAGTCTGGCGCTGCGATCGAACTCCTCGCGATCGGGCAGCGCGTCGAACGACTTGCCGACATCGTGACGGCGATCGCTGAAGACACGGTCTTCTTGGTTGAAGGACGCCTCGTCCGTCACGGCGTCGAGTAACGCCCGCTATCGGGTCTCGCTGAGAAGTCGTTTCCTACCTGTCCCACGTGTCCCACGTCTCCTACGTGTCCTACGTGGTCGGAAGCATCCTGCGAGATCTCGTCTCTGGCCAAATTTGCCGAAGTCCGTCTGTGCGGGCACGTCCTCTCAGCTTCTTCGAGAAAAACCTCAAGTGAGGTCGCGTTTCTTCGACCCCGACGTAGACTCGGCGCGTCATCCAATCGTTTCGTCGACCGCCGCTTTGCAGTCGTACGACGGATTGGATTCTCGAAGTCACGGCACCAGAAACGGTATTGAGACTCGCCTTGCGACTCACTGGTTCACGCCTTCCAAGACTTGTTTCAGACGAGCGTCCACGACCTGACGCGCGTGCGGAATCGGTCTATCGAAAGGCTGTGGCGCATGAGATGTTGCAAGCACGCGAGAGCGTGCGCGGCCGGGCGCTTGATCCATTTGATGCGCGATGGCAATACGCGACCGCGGTTGAAGGTGCGCTTCAAGGAGCAACGCTCGCCTACGAAGATCGACGACGTTTACTTGGTTTGGCAACCCGGCTCGGCATTCGTGAGTTCGATGCGCACTTGATCGTCGCACTCGTGCAAGATCGCGCTCGTCGTGGAGAGCCGATCGACGGCGTTGCTCCAACGATTGCACTCCTTCCAGTGCAGCGTGCGACGAAACTCCAACGTGACGACGCGAAACAGGTCGCTACGCGTGCGGATCGTTCGCAGAATCTCTCTTCGAGCACCGAGATATCACCTGTGGTCGATCCCGAAGTGCCAACTTCGTCGGCAGTTCCATGGGTTACTGCGATGATCGCTGCCATCGCGATCGATGCCGCGCTGATTGCGTGGCTCATGTTCGGCTGAGGCCGTGGCTCATGTTCGGCTGAGGCCCGTCACGCCGCAGGAAGCAGGCGAACTTCGCCAGACTCCGAGCGCTCCACAAAGCCAAGTTCGACGAGCGCCTCAAGCGCCGCGAGTTGCTCCGCAGCCTTCTTGCTCATGCCCCAACTACTCGGGAATCGGCGACCACCGAGGTCGATGCAGACCTCGAAGCACTTCGCGTGGTCAGGGCCCTTCTCGTCGAGAATGACGTATTGCGGCGTTCCCATGTCACGCTGCTGGAGCGACTGCTGCAGCACACTCTTGAAGTTCTGCTGATGCCCAAGACGTGCTGACTCTTCGATGCGCGATGAAAGCGAACGCAGAATGAACGCACGCGCTGGTTCGATGCCGCCGTCGAGGTACACCGCGCCGACCACCGACTCAAACAGCGCCGCGAGGAGCGACTGCGGAAGTCCCGCGCGATCACCCATCCCCTTTCCAAGTTGCACCGCATCGGCGAGCCCGAGTTCGATGGCAATCTCTGCACAAACGCGGCGGCTCACGGCGTTCGACTTGATCTTGGTGAGTTCGCCTTCAAGTTCGTCAGGAAATCGACGGTAAAGATGCTCGCAAACGACTGCGCCGAGAATGGCATCCCCGAGAAATTCGAGGCGCTCGTTGCTCGCGACGCGCGTGCTTGCCACAGAGGCATGCACCAGCGCCTGCATGAGCGAAGAACGGTCGTGGAACCGATAATCGATGCGCTGCTCGATGATCTCGAGCGATACAACCTCGTCCATAGTTGCGCGACCCATGACGGGCCGCCCCCTGCGTTGGCCGAGGCTGGTGCTCCAGGCGCCCCGAACATCGCGGCGGCTGGAGGACTCGCATCGGCGAGACTCCACTGTACTTCGACTATCGGCCGATGACGACCAAACTTGAGTCCCGCGCGCGAAGTCTTGGCTTCTCACACGTTGCGGATCAGCGGGGCTTGTGGTAGCCTCATCGACCCGCCAGAGAGGCTCTATATGCATTACCCCCACAAGATCAGCCGCAAGAAGAAGATCCGCGCCGTCGGTTTCCGCAAGCGTATGTCGACGCGCAAGGGTCGCAAGATCATCAACAAGAAGCGTCGACTCGGTCGCGCCATTCGCGTTCGCTGATCGCTGACGGTCGCGCTCAATCTCAATCACGATTTTGAGCACGACCTCTTTCTGCTGCGCCACACCCATCAAGCGCATCAGATCGTGCAATCTCGCCGATTCACAGCACCGCGCAGGTCGCGGTGTTGTCCTTTTTGTCCGCGATCTCCTCTCGTCTCGATGCACGCTCTTCGCCGATACCTCCAACGCGTGAACACACTCCCCCGCAGACATCTCATCCTCATGGGGCTTCGCGGAAGCGGCAAGTCGACGCTTGGGCGCGCGCTTGCGGTGGCTTTGAATTCGCCATGCACTGATCTCGATGAGCGAACGGCGGCGCGTCTGGGCGCCACCACCGCTGGAGAAGCCTTTCGCCGCTTCGGCGAAAGCGCGTTTCGCACTGCGGAATCTGCGGCACTCGAGGAAATGCTTGCGACCACGCCGCAGATCCTCGCCCTCGGCGGCGGAACGCCAACCGCACCAGGCGCGGCCGATCTCATCGCTCGCGCCCGTCGCGAAGGCCGTGCGTATGTCGTCTTTCTCGATCCCCCACTCGATGTTCTTGCAGCACGACTGCGCACCGAAACGGGCGACCGCCCGTCGCTCACTGGACGAGGGGTCGTCGAAGAGATGGAAGAAATCGCGGCGCGTCGGCGGCCGCTTTACACCGCGCTCGCTGATCTGGTCGTCGGGCGAGATGCTTGTGATGCTGCGGGCGAACTCTCTCAGGCCGCGGCGATCGAACGAGTCGCTCGTTCGATCTTGACAGGCTTCCGCGCTTCAGAATCCACCTCTTGAGTGGGCGCGGGCCGGAGCCACTTCTGCCCGAGATAGCGCTCGAGAATCACGCGCGAACCTGCCGTGAATGTCTCAAACTCCACCGCCATACGGCGTGGTCCTGGATCATCGACTTCGTCAAAGACGCGCACCACACGAGCCTTCGCGCGAATCGCTTCCTCGCAGCCGGGGAGTGAAACTTCAACGTCGAGCATCGACCCGCGCCGTGCCGGGCGATCGAGCTCGAACCGCATCCCGCTCAGACTGACGTCGTAGACGTGCCCTTCCTCGCGATGACCGCGACGAACGACCGAAACGGCGCTGTACATCGGGTCAACGGTGAAACGCGGATGGCGACGACGGTCGGTCGGGTCAGACATGCGAGGAGACTCCGCGGTTACACCGCGTTTCGTCCATCGGCCGCTTGGGCAGCATCCTTCAGAGAATTCCGCACAACCGCTCCAAAGCGCACAACCTGCACGCTCGGAACCTGTGGAGGACGGATTCATCCTCTTCTCGAACCGCTACCCTCCGCAGCCATGACGAACTCCGTCGATGCATCGTTTGTGCGCAACGTCCTCCGCTCGTCGGATGTTTCGGTCGAGGCACTGCGCGACCGCACCATCGCGGTCTTGGGCTACGGGAACCAAGGGCGTGCGCATGCGCTGAACCTGCGGGATTCAGGCCTCAAGGTTGTGGTCGGCGGACGCCCGAACTCGGAGAAAATCGCCCTTGCCGCCCGCGAAGGGTTCGAAGCCTGCACGCTCTCCGAAGCGGCCGCGCGCGCAGATCTCGCGATCGTTGCGATTCCCGATCAAGCTCAACCGGCGGCGTGGGCAAAGTGGATCGAGGATGCGCTGCCAAACGGCGCGGTCGCAGGGTTCGTGCACGGCTTTGCGATTCGATTCGGCTTCATCAAACCGCGCGCGGATCTCGGGGTTGTCCTTGTCGCACCGAAAGGCCCAGGCGCGACCGTGCGCGCGCGCTACGAAGAAGGGCTCGGCATCCCAGCGTTGGTCGCAGTGGAACAGGAGAATTCCGCGCGAACAGCCCGTGCTATCGCGCTCGCGTGGGGCGCCGGCATCGGTTGCGCGAGGAGCGGCCTCATCGAAACCACCTTCGCCGCTGAAGCGGAAAGCGACCTCTTCGGCGAACAGGCCGTCTTGTGCGGCGGACTGCTGCTGCTCGTGCACGAGGCGTACAAGATTCTGCTTGAGGCGGGATATCCGCCTGAAGTTGCATACATCGAGTGCTGCCACGAGGTGAAGCAGGTCGCCGATCTTCTATATGCCCGCGGCCCAGACGGCATGCGCCGCGCGATCTCCGATACCGCGGAGTACGGCGCATTCGTGGCTGAGCGCGCGATGGCGGATCCGGCGTTGCGCGCGCGCTTGCAAGGTCTTCTTCGCGATATTCAAGATGGCACGTTCGCGCGCCATTTCATGGACGATTACGCGAAGGGTCATCCAGGATTCAACGCGTGGCGACGCGAGGCGAGTGGGCATCCGATTGAGGCCGCGAGCGCCAATGTCCGCTCACTCATGCCGTGGCTCAAGGATGCCTAGAGGATGCCTAGAGGATGCCTAGAGGATGCCTAGAGGATGCCTAGAGGATGCCTAGAGGATGCCTAGAGGATGCCTAGAGGATGCCTG
>JBJOHQ010000238.1:0-21274 GCA_046047595.1 Planctomycetota bacterium
CAAACGTCGCAATTTCCGCGAGTACCGTCGCAGGAATTGCGAGTGCCATCGCGCGCGCGAAGCGATCGCGTACCGCAGCGCGCCACGCGAGCACGATGAGAACAACCGCACCAAGTGTTGCGCATGACGCAACCAGGACGCGAACAACGCTATCCGCTTGGAACGCGGGCCATGCGCCTTCCGCCGACACGCTCAATCCACGCGACGCGAGGAAAATCGCGATCGCAGGACCACCAAGCGCGAGGCAGGCACCGACCACCATCCAGGCACCAAAGCCGAAGCGATCGAGTCCATCGAGCTTCTTTGGCATCGCGCGAAGCCCGCCGAGCACACACCGCGCGGTGAAAAGCGCGAGTGCCGGGTAGATCGGCAAGATGTAGTGTGGGAACTTTGTGACGACGATCTCAAAAGCGAGCCACGTCGGAACGGCCCAGCCAAGTAGGAAGATCTCCGCATCGCGGCCGCGCGCCGAGAAGAGCCGAGTACGAAAGCGGCTGAAAAACCCAGCGTGCGCCGCAGTCTTCGCCGCAAACGCGCGAAGGAAGAGTCGACCGAAAGCGAGCGCCGTCAAGAGCGAGCCAGGGAAGAAGAACGCGACGAGCGTGACGAGGTAGTAGCCAGGAGGTGCCCCGTGACCTTCTGCACCTTCCTTAGCACGATCAAGGACTTCCGCACGGAATGCCTCGCGAAGTGTCTCCCAGCCAACTTCACGCGCCGCAAGCAGAACCCACGGCACGGCGATGCACGCGAGTACGACAATTCCCGTGAACGGCCGCAAACGCCACAAAAAGCGCCAATCACGACGCGCGGCTGCGCAAACAAACGCGCACGATCCGACGACGAACGGCGTGATGGGGCCTTTCGCGAGCATGCCGAGGGCGACAAAGAACCAGAGTGCAATCGTCGGCGCGAACGGCAGGCCGCCGCGTGCATCTGGCGCGAGGCGATGCATTTTCCAGCAGATCCACAGCGCACACATCGCGAGCGTTGTTGCGAAAAGCAGCACTTCATCGGCGCGCGCCATATGCGCATCGGTCACGAGCACGGGGCAAATCACAAGTGTCGCCGCTGCGAGGAGCCCGACGTTGCCACCGAACATGCGACGACCAAGCCACAGCGTCGCAAGGCCCGCAAGCCACGCGGCGATGGCGCTCGGCAAGCGATACATCCAAATGGCGTCTTGCCGCGGATCGCCACCCGTTGCGGCAAGCACGGTCGGTGCCTGCGCCCAGTAAATCAACGGTGGCTTCTTCAGTCGAATCTTGTCGCCGACGCGCGGCACGATCCACCCGCCGAGCGACTCCGCCTCCGCCATCTGCCGAGATGCCTGCGCGAAACGCGGTTCGTCGCGATCGGTGACGGGCACGGCCGCGATGCCGACGAGATAGACGGCCGCCGCCAAGAGCGTGACCACGATCGCCGAAACGAGCCACGAATCCTGACGACGGAACCCGCTCTGCGCGGTGAGTTGTCGGACAAAACCGGCCATGCGCCGATGGTACCTTTCCCTCCCATGTTTGACGCGATCGACGCATTCCTCGGCATGCCAACGGTTCTCATCGTTGTCTCGGTGCTGCTCCTTTGGGCGCTCATTGCCTACTCGATTCACAGGTTCGTCGTGCCTTTGCTTTGTGGCACCGACGGCCGCAAACTTGGCAAGTTCGAAGCCGAGGTGACATCGCAGATCGCGCTCGCGTTCGGTTTGTTGATCTCGTTCAACGCCGTTTGGCTGTGGGACCGCGCGGACCGCGTGCGCGGAGCCGTGTTTGACGAAGCGGCGGCGCTCGCGCGAGTTGTGGATGATGCGGATGACCTCGCGGCCGATGGCAGGCCCGAATTCGTCGCTCGTCGCGACGCGATCTGCCGCGGCGTGAAGACGTACGTTGATTTTCTAATCGAGAAAGAGTGGCCAACACTCTCCGACAGTTCGACCGACCGTGCGCGGCCTCAAGCACTCACTGAACTTCGCGCGATTCTGCGTGCGTCGGGTGACGACGCGATGCGCGAGTCGCTCGCCGATGCTGAAACCGCGCGGGATATTCGAATTCGCGAGGGCCTCGAGCACATGCCGATGTCGCGTTGGGGTGTCGTGTTCTTACTTGCGATATTGCTCTTGATCTCCATCGGCGCACTGCACGGCGAAGCTCCGCGTGGACGCAAGCTCGCGCTCACGCTCGTTGGACTCGCGGTCGCATTCTGCTTCGCCGTCCTCTTCGTGAACGCGCGACCATTCGTTGGTGCATACGCGCTTCAACCCGATGAACTGCGCAAAGTCGCGTTCCGCGCAGCCACTGAGCATTGACGAAGCCCTCGCGCACTCGTCCGACATCCCTGTGAGAGTGCGGCTTATCGAGCTGTGGCGTCAGGCACGTCTCGGCGCGTGTTCGCGTCGGTTGCGTTTTGCTCCACCTTGGTAAACGTAAAACTCTTGCCTTGGTAGTCGACGCGCACACTCGCGCCATCGCCGATTTCGCCCGCAAGAATCTTCCCAGCGAGCGCGTTCTCGATGCGGTGCTGAATGACGCGCTTCAGTGGTCGCGCGCCAAACTGCGGGTCGTACCCTTCGCTCGCGAGTGCTGCCGTTGCGGCCGCTGTCACGCCGAGCGTGATGCCGCGTGCGGCGAGTCGCTTGCGGAGATTCCCGAGTTGGATCTCGACGATGCCGCCGAGTTGATCGCGACCGAGGGCATGGAAAATCACAGTCTCATCGATGCGATTGATGAGTTCTGGTCGCATGTGCTTCTTGAGCATGCCCTTGACGTGCGCCTCGATGACGCCTTCATCCTCGTGGCGATCAGTCATTTCAAGGATCGCGTGTGATCCGATGTTCGATGTCATCACCACGATCGTGTTGGAGAAGTCCACCGTCCGACCTTGGCCGTCGGTCAGGCGACCATCGTCGAGGACTTGCAACAGCACATTCGACACATCGGGATGCGCCTTCTCCATCTCGTCGAAGAGGACGACGCAGTAGGGACGCCGACGCACGGATTCCGTGAGTTGACCACCTTCATCGTGGCCGACGTAACCAGGAGGCGAACCAATGAGCCGCGACACCGCGTGCTGCTCCATGTATTCGCTCATATCAATGCGCACGATGGCCTCTTCGGTGTCGAAGAGATATCCCGCGAGCGCCTTGCAGAGTTCGGTCTTCCCGACGCCCGTTGGCCCGAGGAAGAGGAACGAACCGATTGGTCGATGCGCTTCGCCGAGGCCCGCGCGACTACGACGAACCGCTTCGCTCACGGCAGTTACAGCCTCGCGCTGACCGACGACGCGCTTCGCAAGTTCTTCCTCCATGTGCAGCAACTTCTCGCGCTCGCTCTCGACGAGTTTCGAAACAGGAATACCTGTCCACTTCGCCACGACTTCCGCGATCTGTTCGCTGTCGACTTCTTCTTTCACCATCGCAGTGCCATCGGCCTGACGCTTGCGGAAACTCTCTTCTGCAGCGCGCAAACGCTGCTCAAGATCGCGCAAGTCGCCGTACTGAATACGCGACGCGACTTCGAAATCGCCGCGGCGCTTCGCTTGCTCGAGCTCGATGTTCTTCCGCTCGATTTCGGCTTGCACACTCTTCACGGCTTCAAGTTCCGACTTCTCGAGTTGCCAGCGCGCCGTCATCGCGCGGTCTTTCTCATTGAGATCTGCGAGATCTTCTTCGATCGCTGTGAGACGCTTCTTGCTCTCGGCATCCTTCTCGAGTTTCAACGCTTCGCGCTCAATTTCGAGTTGCATGACGCGGCGCTTCACTTCGTCGAGTTCCGCGGGCATCGAGTCGTTCTCGATGCGCAGGCGTGACGCAGCTTCATCGAGCAAGTCGATCGCCTTGTCGGGAAGGAATCGATCGGCGATGTAGCGTTGGGAAAGCGTTGCAGCGGAAACAAGCGCGCCATCTTGAATGCGCACGCCGTGGTGGGTTTCGTAGCGTTCTTTCAAGCCACGGAGAATGGCGATCGTGTCTTCGAGCGACGGCTCGCCAACAAAAACTGGTTGGAATCGTCGCTCAAACGCAGGGTCTTTCTCGACGTGCTTGCGGTATTCATCGAGTGTCGTCGCACCAATGCAGCGAAGTTCGCCGCGTGCGAGCGCGGGCTTCAAGAGTTGTCCGGCGCCAACGGCACCTTCGCTTTGTCCAGCGCCGACGATGGTGTGGAGTTCGTCGATGAAGAGAATGATGCGGCCCTCGCTCGATGCAACTTCGCGCAGCACCGCCTTCAATCGCTCTTCGAATTCGCCGCGATACTTTGCGCCCGCCAAGAGTTGACCAACATCAAGCGCCACAATGCGTGCATCACGCATCGACTCGGGGCAGTCGCCATTCACGATGCGAATCGCAAGTCCTTCTGCGATCGCCGTCTTGCCAACGCCAGGCTCGCCAATCAGCACCGGATTGTTCTTCGTGCGGCGCGAGAGCACTTGCATGCAACGACGAATCTCCTCATCGCGGCCGATGACGGGATCGATCTTTCCTTGCTGCGCCTTCTCAACAAGATCGATGCCGTACTTCTTGAGCGCTTCGTAGTTCTGTTCCGCGTTTTGATCGGCGACGTTCGTTACGCCCGACGACTTGCGAATCGCTTCAACAGTCGCGAGCACGCGCTTTCGATCGACGCCGAGCGTCGAGAGCACTTCCTTCGCATCGCTCTTCACTTCCGCGAGCGCGAGCATGAGGTGCTCGGTCGACGTGTACGCGTCCTTCATCTTCTGCGCTTCGCGCTCTGCGGTGTTCAGCACTTCGACGAGTTCGCGCGACGCATTTCCCGTCGCAGCGCCCTGTACCTTTGGCAGTCGTCGCAGCGCAGCCTCCGCGAGATCGCGGGTGCGGGACGGATCAATCCCCGCCTTCAGTAGGAGGCCAGAGGTCGACGAGGACTTTTCCGCGAGCATCGCGGCGAGCAAATGCAGCGGCGTGATTTCAGGGTTTCCAGCGGCTGAAGCAGCGGATTGCGCAGCCGAAATCGACTCTTGGGCAAGCGTGGTGAACTTTTCAAATCGCATGGTGTGTTCCGTTTCTCTTCCGCGCCGTGGGCGTGCAGAGCACGCGCATGCGGGGGAGGGCGCCGCGGATGCAAAGTCCGCGCCAGCTGCTCGGAGCCATCTGTTCCGCTTGAAACTGGAAATGTGGGTGCCGAACCGTCGATCGGACGGATGCACACTGCCGTTTGGGCAGAGATGGCAGGCGCGTGCGAAGTCTGCGGGTTCAATCCCGCAACGGCCGACCCGTCCCATCGACGTTGATCGATCCGGTCAGAATCAGGATGCCTTCGATCAGGCCCCAAATGCCCGAGAAGATCGAACCCCATCCGCAGGTGAGGACGGTGATAAGAAGTTGCGCGATGCCCTTGCCCGTGTAGCCCAAGTAGAAGTTGTGCACTCCGAGCGCGCCGAGCAGGATGCCAAGAATTCCTGCGGCAATCTTGCTCTTTGCGAGTGGATCAACGTTGGGTGCGAACGGCGGCGCAGGCGGCGGCACCACCGGTGGGGTACTTGCGCTTGCGCGAAACTCAAGCACCGCGGTCGCGGGCATCCAATTCGAGCCGCCTTCAGGACAGAGTTGCGCGGTCACACCGACACGACCGTCGTTGCGATGTTGCAGTAGTTCTTCGACGGTGTATGGACCGTAGGTCTTCCCATCACCAACCGAGAGCCAGTAGCGCGTGGAGTTCGTCACGGCGAAAGCCTACCACTCGGTGCGTCGGGTGTCAGCGGGTTTCAATCTCGTCAACTCAATTCCACAGTCTCTAGCGGTACTCAACTGGGAACCCTGTCGGGGCGAGTTCGTCGCGTCCGTTGATCCAAGCGACGAGCCACTCGAACGCATCAACGAGTCGCGGGCCTGGGCGGTTGAACATCTGGTTTCCGTCGACGAGGGCGATCGCGCGCGGCTTTGCCTCGACGACCGCAGGTAAGAGCGGCCACCAACGCGTTTTCTCGAGGGCGGCCAATTCCGAGCGCGTGCGCGCGAGATCGAATCCACACGGACAAACCACCACACGATCAGGCGCGGACTCAAGAATCTCTTCTGGTGTTACGCGCCGCGATTTCACTCCGCCTGCGTTGAGCGAGTGACGCGCGCCCGCAGCTTCAATCAACGCGGGTGTCCAGTGTCCGCCACAGAATGGCGGATCGGTCCATTCGAGAAAAAGTACTTCCGGTCCGGGGACGTACGGATTCACGTAGTCAACGGCACTCCAGTAGCGCGCACGGAGCGCGACCATTGCATCTTCCGCGCGTTGTGCAAAGCCGCATGCTTCGCCCACGCGTAAGAGATCGTCGAACACATCAAACACGCTCTTCGGATCGAGGTTCACGACGATCGGTCGCTTCGGTAGTTGCGCAGCGATGCGTTCCACCGTGCGGAAATCAATCGAACACACATCGCAAAGACTTTGCGTGAGAATCACATCGGGCGCGAGCTCCGCCAAGAGCTGTTCATCGAGTTCATACAGACTCGCGCTCGTATCCGTACTTGCGGCGAGCGCTGCGCCCACTTCTCGATCGATCTCTGCAGAAGTACCGCCATGTGTGCGCGCCTTGGTGAGCATCGGTACGGCATCAAGGCCCGACGGAAAATCGCATTCATGACTTCGCCCAACGAGTGTGCGCTCGAGCGTTTCCGCATCGACAACACTCGCGAGCAGTTCTGTGGCGGAGGGAAGCAGGCTGACAACACGCAT
Source organism: Planctomycetota bacterium (assembly GCA_046047595.1). Lineage (GTDB taxonomy): Bacteria > Planctomycetota > Phycisphaerae > Phycisphaerales > SM1A02 > QWPT01. The sequence continues at coordinate 6,681 of JBJOHQ010000238.1, forward strand.
GACGTGCAGCGTAGCGACGCGCCATGAAGCGTAGCGGCGCGCCGTGCAGCGTTGCGACGCGGGATAAGCCGCACAGAACGCACAGTTCGTCGCGCGAAATCCCTCTGCGCCTGCACAGACGACACACGCGATACGGCCCGACCCACGAAACAGAGTTGCGCATTCAAGTTGCTTGGATTCGCCGCAATGCAATGCACTCTTCCAGTGTCAAGCGCACGCCCGCCACACGGAGCACGGTCGCTCCCGCGGACGCCGAAGCGCGGACATCGAAAGGACATCTTGAAACATGCATCGCCACACTGCCATCGCTAGCGTTCTTGCTTCGCTCACCGTCGCGTCGCTCTCGAGTGCCGCCATCGTCGTCAACGTCGGAACTGTGCGACAGATCTCGCCGCGTCCGATGATCGAATACACCGGTGCATTCGCCTCTGCAGTTTCGAGCTCGCTCGATCCTTCCGCGACGCGCACTGTGACCCGCTTCGACCTCAATGCCATCGTGATGAGCCTCGGTGGCGATCTCGCGCTCACTGAAGTGCGCGTCTACGACGCCGGCGGCAACAGCTACAGCAACTGGAGCCCTGGTGCCGACATCGACATGATGCGCATCGCTGGTGCGATTCCTGCGGGCAACGTGCAATTCTCGTACAGCGGCGGCGTGGTTGAACACTCTGCCGAATCATCCGACACGCTTCGCAATCGCACGTACACCTGCGACGCAGTGAGCGGTGACCAACACTTCAACAGCCAGCACTTCGTCTCACTCGGAGCGAACGGCCGCGCGATCATGCAGTTCAGCGGCTTCCTCCACAACCCTGGTTCGACCGGCGGTTCAGGTTCGGGCTCCGGCTCGGGTTCAGGTTCTGGCAGCGGAGAAGGAAGTGGTGAAGGCAGCGGCACTGGTATGGGCCAATGGGGCGGCGGCCAGCAGAATGAAGGCGAAGGTCAAAGCGGCGGAACCGACCCGACCTACGGCGGTCTTCTGATCGCGCAGGGAATCGCGCTTGAAGTGAGCGAAGCGGGACTCGGTGAGGGCTGGGGTGTTGAGCTCGTCTTCGAACAGGCTGCAGTTCCAGCGCCAGGCGCCATCGCGCTCATCGCACTCGCGGGCATTGTTGCCCGTCGACGCCGCTAAAAACGCGAAGCGGTGGTCGAGCGTCCGCGAACTCGGTTGAAGGGCGCGCATTCAAGTGCGCCTGCAACCTTGCGCGCCTCTCTGAGACACGCCGTGAAGAAATGAATTCCTCTTTCTGGGGGAACGATCGATGCATGTGGCTTCGCGCACCGGAAACGGTGCGCGCGGCTTTTACAATCTTGCCGTGCCGACCTACGCCTACATCGCACGGAGTGCCGACGGACGACGCGTCAAAGGACGCGGCGACGCGGCGAACGAATCAGCGATGCTCAGCGATCTCGCGGCACGCGGACTCTCACCGATCGAGATTTCACCCGCTGCGGCCCCGCGTCGCGGGAAGCGCGTTGGTGTACGCGCGCTCGCCGCGAGCTACCGCCAACTCTCTGAACTCTTACGGTCAGGCGTGCCGCTTCTTCGTGCATTACGCCTTCTGGCACGCTCAAAATCGAGTCCAGCACTGGCGGCTTCGTGGAGCGCCGTCGCCGATGGAATTGCGTCCGGCGATCGACTGGCGGACGCCATGTCTCGAGATGAACGCGTGTTTGCACATGTGCACGTTGCGATGGTTCGCGCCGGTGAGCGTGGTGCGTTTCTTGAAAACGTGCTTGCGCGACTCGCGACTTTGCTCGAGCAACAAGCGGATCTTCGCGGCCGCGTCCTAGGAAATCTGCTCTATCCCGTTGTGCTGCTTCTCGTCGGCGCGGGCGTGGTCATAGCGTCACTCGTCTTCTTCGTGCCGAAATTCGAAGAGTATTTCTCAAAGATGCCCGAGTTGCCGCTGCCAACGCGGTTACTTCTTGGCATGAGTGCATTTGTCACAGGAAGCCCGTGGCTCGCGGCAATTGCAGTGTGCGCGCTCTTCGTGATCGCATGGTTTGTGCTCCGATCGAGTGCGGTGCGTCTTGCTCTACTCGCTCGCGCGATGCGGCTCCCATTCATCGGAACGCTGCTCTCGTCGATCGCCGTCGCGCGTTTTGCGCGCATGCTTGGAACGCTTCTCGAGAACGGAATTCCCATGCTCTCTGCACTCGAAATTGCCCGAGAAAGCGCGGGAAATCCGATTCTTGCGACAGCGATTGAGCGAGCCGCAGAATCAGTGCGGCACGGCGAACCACTCGCGGAACCACTCGCTGCGAGTGGATTCTTCAGCGAAGACGTCATCGAAATGATTTCCGTTGGCGAAAGCGCGAACAATCTTCCATCGGTTCTCGTGCGCCTCGCGGACACACTTGAGTCGCGCATTGATCGCATGCTCGCGACGCTCTTGAAGTTGATGGAGCCAGCGATGCTGCTTCTCATCGCTTGCGTTGTGATGTTCATCTTTGTGGCGTTGGTCGTACCAATGATGCGGATGTCGTCACAACTCTGACGTGTTGTGGCGTGCGTCAACGTGCCGCAATCTTGAGACATGATCTTGAGACGCGATGTTGAGACAAAAGGTCGAAACGCACCGTTGAGTTGCACAGTTGAGACGCATCGAAGTGCCGATGTTTGTCGTTCCGTGCGACCGATAAAGCGCTCGCGCAGCTTCCGTGGAAATTCTTCTCCAATCCTTCGATCTCGCCGCGCGCGAGGAGTGGGGCGGTAAACTCGCGCCTCGATTCCAATCTGGAGAATTCCATGTCACATTCGCTGTATCGCCGTCGTGCCGTCCGCCGCTCAGGTTTCACCATTCTTGAGCTCTTGATCGTGATCGGCATTCTTCTCGCGATTGGCAGCCTGGTTCTTGTGAACGTGCTTGGCGCGAGCGAGAAGGCTGACGTGCAACTCACGCGCGTCCAGTTGAAGACGTTCGAAGATGCGCTCGACCGATTCCGTGTGGAAATGAAGCGGTTCCCGACCGAAGAAGAGGGTCTTGCAGTGCTTTGGTCGAAGGACGCCATCGCGAACGACGAAGACAAGGCGAAGTACGGCGAGCCGTATCTCAAGGAGCCGAAGCCGAAGGACACATGGGGCAGCGAGTGGATCTTCCGCGCGCCGAGCACCATCATCGAAGGTCAGAACTACGACATCATCTCGATCGGGCCAGATAAGCAAGAAGGCACCGAAGATGACATCACGAATCACGACGGACGTCGCGAGCAAGGTGATGGTGAATTCAGTGATTTCAGCGGTGGTTCGTCTGGCGCCGCCTCAGGTGGTTGAAGTTCGCGCAGTTCAAGTGTTCCCCAAGCGGGCGACATGCTGAATGTGATGCTGAGTTCCATGCTGACTGTTTCGCGTCCAACTTCACTGCGTCGACGTGGCCTCTCCCTCGTGGAGATTCTCGTAGCTATTGGAATCGTTATCGCGATTGCCGCGATCGCGTTGCCTTGGACGCTTGGCTGGCTCGGAAGTCGTGAACTCGATGACGCGGGCGATCGCATCGCGATGCAGATGTTGATGGCCCGCGCGGCCGCGCGGGAAGAGGGGCGCGCGGTTGAGGTGGTCGCGTCGGATAGCGACGGTCAACGAAGCATTGAAGCGCGCTGGATTGATCTTGCGGGCATCGATGACGGCGAAGGCGTTTCGCGCGGTGATTTCCTTACGAAGGACGGCTTTCCGCAGTCTTCCATCGACGCGGAATGGGCCTCTTTCTCGTTGCCGCATGGAATGTCGCTCGCGGTGGACGCCGTGAGTGACGATGAGTCTGCTGACGCATCTTCCGAAGATGGTGCAAATGACGATGCGCATGGCACGTTTGCCGGCCAAACCCTCGCGCTTTTTCTGCCAGATGGCACGGTGCTGACTGCACCGATCTTCATGCTGCGAACCGACGCAGGTATCGCTCGCTCGATGCGAGTGGATCGCGCGACAGGACGCGCACGCGTTGTCGAAGAATCGAAGCGCCCAGCCAATGAGCTCGAAGAGTTTGTCCGTCCTGAGTTTGATCTCCCTGAGAATGTCGATGGATCGTCGGGATCGTCGGAGACATCTGCTCGAAATGCGTCGTCGCGTGCTCGTTCTTCTCGTGATGCATCTTCACGTGATGCTTCAACAGGCGACAACGCCGCTCACTCGCGCATTGGTTCGGGGGCGGCGCGTCCGCGCTGACCGCGATGCGCGAGGCGAACGCTTCGACCATCCTGCGCTCGAAAGCCTCGACGGTGGTTGGACGACGCGCGAACGCATGTTTGCCGAAACTCACCCGCGCACGCAGACGTCGTGGCGGCATCCTGCTTGAACTTCTCCTCGCGATTGCACTCTTCGTTGGTGGTGCGGTACTCGTCCTTGGCGCGATGCGAAGCGCGGTCGATGGCGCGCGACGCGCCGATCTTCGTGCGCGCGCGATGGATCTCGCGCAGTCGCGCATCGCCGAACTCGATGCTGGGCTGATTGCGATTGGCGATCTTGATGGCGGTGAACTCGCTGAGAGCGATGGCGTTTCAGCCGGAGGCGCTCAATCTGATCTATCCGTTTCGATGGAATTAGTGCCGCTCGGCTCGGGTGAACGCATCGTTCTCGCGCGGGCAACGGTCCGTGCGCGCGACGGTGGCGATGATGGACACGGAACAATCATCACTATCGTTGAACGCGTCGTCGTTGGCGATGAAAGTGCATCGGAGCGAGGCTCGCGATGACGCTCGGTGCGCGCCCATCCTCGCGGTTGCCCGCGCACTCATGCACGCGCGGCTTCACGCTGCTTGAAGTGATGGTTGGACTTGCCATCATCGCAGCGCTCGTCGGCGCACTCTCTGGTTTTCTCGTGCAACTCAGTGACGCGCGAGCGCGACTGAACACGACGATCGAACGCGTCGAGTGCGCAGATGCTGTCTTCTCACTCGTCGATCGCGCGCTTGCAACCGCTGTTGTGGCCGATCCACAATTCGGAGCAGGTGTTGGTGGTAACGAATCAACGCTTCGCATCGTGCGCAGTGGTGTGGGTCTCGGCGAAGGCGATGCGCCGCTGTTTGCCGATCGCGAGCGCTGTGAAGTGCGGATGCTTGAAGGCGCGGGTCGAATCGAAATCGCGCGTGGAGAGCGACAGGACATCATTGATGTTCCGGTGCGTGCGCTGCGCGTTCGCTACCTCAGCGAGCGAGGTTGGCGTGACGCGTTTGACAGCAGCGAAGAGGGCATTTTCCCCGTCGGAATTGAAGTATCGATCTGGTTTGGCGAGGACGCGCCATCGAGTCTTGAAGTGTCGAGCGACGAGACGCTCAATGTCGATGGCGCTGTCGCATCGAGCGCGCTCTCTGGAGCACCAGATCGACGGCGATTCTTCCGCATCGCTGGCGCACCGCGCGTCGATCCACTCGCGCGTCGCGCTATGACGAGTGATGAAGCATCACCCACAGCGCCAGAGCGTGAAAGTTCACCGACGAGGAACCCGCGAACGCTCGACAACTTTGAAAGCGACGAGGACGAGTTTGAAGGAGCCGCGCCGTGACAGTGCTCCACGCTCCCTCAAGACGCATCCGTTTCTCGACGCAGAACGAGCGAGGATTCGTGCTCGTTGCGGTGCTCGTCGTTCTTGCTGCTGCGATTCTGATTGCAACAGGAAGCATCTTTTCGGCCCGTTCAGGGACTGCGGCGTCGCGTGCATCGATTGCTGAAGAGCGGTTGCGGAACGCAGCACTCGATGGAGTTGCTCTTGCCGCTGATGCACTCGCACGTGATCGCGTGCGCATTCTTGCGGGCGGGACGCCCGAACTTGAGGCGAACTTGTTGGAACGTGTGGATGGTGATGAGCGCATCGACGTTCAACTCGTGGCGATGCCGCTCGGCGGATTTGTCGAACCAGAGGGCGCGAAGTTTCCACTCGCGCGTATGGATCCGGCGATATCGAAGGTTTTCTCCGAGATCTTGGGCGCATCATCCGGCGCGGATGAACTTCGCGAAGCGGTTCTCGACGCACTGGCGAGCCGTCGTGACGCGACGAGCGTGGAAAGTATCCTCGTACAACTTCCAGAGTCCGAGCGTGTTCGCGCCATGAAGGTGCTTCTCGGATCGCTTCGCAGTACCAATGTGAGTGATGACACGGCTGAACGCGATCGTTCTTCCGACAGCGAAGAAGTCCCGATGATCTCGCTTGTCAGTGCGCACGCGCGTGAGCCCTTGGTCGATCAAAGTGGTGTGAGCCGACTTGATCTGGTTGCTGCAGCGGGCAATGAAGACACGAGGCCAAGCGACCAACTCAATTCGGTGAGCAATGATCGCCGCAGCGATGCTGCGCTCGAGGCATTTGACGAAGCTGAACTCAAGGCGATCGACGAGGTTGTGCGCAAAGTGGGTGCGGAGCCGGATGACAGCGCACTCGCTGAGGCGTGTCTTGCGCGCGGAGTTGCGCTCGCGCGGCGTGAGGAGATTCTCGCAACTGCGACCTTGCATCAGGGTGCGCTCGCACCGGCGCGACTTGATCTCCTTCGTGCGCCGCGGCCAGTCCTTGAGGCTTTCGCGCAACTCGAAAATTTGCCCGATGGATTCGCCGAGCGTGTCGAAAGTGTGCGCGATGCACTTGACGCTGCGGAGCGCACGAATACGGCGTGGCTTGTTGAACGGCGCGTGCTTTCCGCCGAGGAGCATGCACGCATCGCGGGTCGCGTCACTTCGCGATCGACAGCGTGGCGTTTCCGTGTCGTCGCGCAACTCGGAACCGCGGCGACGGACGCTGGCGCAGCGGAGCGCTTGACGACATTTGATGAACGCACGGCATCCTCGAGTTCGCGAGGCGGTGCACTCGCGGCTTTCGACGCCATCGTTGAAGTTGGAGGACCCTCACCGCGCCTTGTCTATCTTCGCGAGGTTTCCATGCTCGATACGGCGCGCGCGCTCGGGCTCGCGTCGCTCGAGCGTGACGCGCAGGATTCGAATCGCGAGGGCGATGCACGCGATGGGACGTCCGGCGATGTGAACCCATCAGCGTCGGTGAATGAACCTGAACGCACTGATGTCGAGGAAACTTCGCGCGACGTATTCCCTTCGCCGAGTGAACCTGCGAAACTCACCGAACCTGCAGCGCCACCATCGCGACCGCAGCGTGGGACAAGCGACCCGTTCGGACGCGATGTTGGAAGTGCTCGGAGGTCGCGATGAAGTCGTCGCATCTTTTTTGGGTTTCGCCAGTGAACGCACAACTCCATCTCGTTTTCCGATCTCATGCAGATGCATGTGATCACGCACATTGAAATTCCATCGATCTCTCTCGTGACTCGTTGCCTGAAATGGCCTCAAACAGCGACCCTTCCTCGTCCAGTTCCTCCGAAGCGCTTCGCGGGCGTGCAGGTGGTTTTGGCATGCGCCGCACGACACCGGCCTCGCGTCGTGAAATGCGAACGTGTGCAGTTGAACAGCTGAATGATCGAATGTGCATGGTCACTGTTCGTCGTAACGGCGGCCAACTCGAGATCACAGCGGTTGCCGAACGTGATCTGAGTGAAGTGAGCGAAGTTGGTTCGAGTGCAGCGATACTTGTGATTGCCCGCGAAAATGCAGTGGTCACGACGACTGATCTTGCAACGGATGACGAGGCTGAACTCCGCAGCATGGCGCGACTCGCGCTTGCGCGTGAGACGGCGACCGAAGGCGTCGAGACTCTCAGCGACTTTCAGATCGAATCGCGTCACGCAGATGGTGCTCGCGCGATTTTGGCAGCGGTTCCAGCCACAACAGTGGCGACCATGCGAGAGCAAGCTGGGATTCCAATCCAGCGCGCAACGGTGCGTGCACTCGGGACGCTCGCGCTTTTACGCGCGGCTCCAGAACTACGACGTGGACTTGTGCTCGTCATCGATGCGACTGCGACGTCGGTCGAACTCACAGCAGCACGCGATGGTCTCCTGCTCGCCTCGCGCGGGCTCTCCATTCCTTCGGAGGAGAGTGGTCCGCTTGCGGTTCGCGATGAGATTTTGCCCGCAGTTCGCATGATGCTTGGTTCCCTGCGATCCGCGGAGTCAGGTGCAACCGTTGCGCTCTCACGCGTGGTGTTCTGCGGTGCGAACGTCGTTTTTGAAGCGATTTCTGCGGAATTGGCGCGTATGACCGGTGCGCCAGTCGCACGGCTTGAGTCGCATCCGTCGATCACGCTGTCGGCGCTCGACGCTTCGACGCGTGAAGCGTTTTGCGCGTCATGTTGGCCGCTCGCAGGCGCGCTTCTTGAAGATGAAGCGGCACTGCGATGTGATGGTTCTGCGATCGATTTCCTCGCGCCGACTGGGTTGATTGATGTCGCGGCTCGCACGCGGCAGCGCGTTCTCCTTGTTGCAGGCGTCGTCGTTGTTGCAGCGCTTGCCGGTTGGACGCTCGGCGCGCGCGATTGGCGGGAGCTCGAATCGCGTCGAACCGATCTTGAATCCAAGGCGCGCAATGCGCTTCCAGAACTCCGTCGCGCGAAGCGTGATGAATTGCGCCTGAAACATGTTGACGCGCGCGAAAAACTTGCGCCGGACTGGCTCGCGCATCTCGATATTCTTCGGCGTTTTGCGCCCGATCCAAGTGTGGTTGTGCTCGACGGTATGACGGCGCAGTTCTCAGGAAGCGAGATTGAATACGGAAAGAACGGGACCTTCGACGCGACACCAGAGTTGCGATTCGTGGTTGACGGTGAAGCGAAAGATCGGGGCGTCGCCGACGCGCTGCGCGATGCGTTGGTGCGTGAGAAGGGTTACACCCTCGGTTCGACTGGTGCGGACGCGCGCGGTGGTCGCCGTCTACCTGCGCCGTTCGCCTACACGTTGCGTACGTCGGAGCTCGTGCCTGCTGCCGCGAAGGATGCGCTCGCGTCGCCGAATGCGGGCGGTTCATCGCAGTCACGTTCGAGTGGATCGAACAGCGGAGCAGCATCGACTTCATCATCGACTTCATCATCGATTTCATCGAGTCAAGGTGGAAACGCGGAGGCACAGCCATGACGCCTTCGAATGTGAATCCCTCAAGCTCGAGTACCTCAAGCTCGAATTCCACAAGTTCGAATTTCACGACACCGGCGTCGTCCGCAACCTCAGCCAGCGCGAGCCTTCCGCTTCGACCGCGACATCGTCCCTCGCTCGGTACGTTGCTAGCTCGGCGCGCGATCTGGATCATCGCGGTGCTGTGCGCGGCTGTTGCTCTCTCCGCCGGTTACGTCGTCGGCACACGTAGCCTGTCCGAGGAGCGCGCGAACGCCGAGTCGCAAATCGAAACCTACGTCGGTGTCCTCACGCAGGCTCGCAAAGTGCGCGACGGTCGTCCTGAACTCGAGCGCCGAATGCAGGCCGTCGCCAATCGCACGCTTGGACCTTCGCTCGAGGTTGTCGACAGCGAAGTTCGTCGTCGACTGAATCGCGTCTGCGAGGAACTCGGCTTTACCGAGTTCTCGGTCACCACCGGGCGCTCGCTTCTGAAACCATCGCCCGCGAAGCGTGAGTTTCGACGCCCCGAAGAACGGGCGCTGCGTGATGAGGCTGACTTCGTCGAAGTCGAAGGTTCGGTCGTCGCGAGCGGACGCCCAAGCCAGATCTATCCGCTGATCTATCGCATTCAGGCGGAACCATGGACCAAGCGCATCGAGTCCATTCGACTCGACCCATCCGCCGACGGGGCGTCGCTTCGCATGACGCTCAAGTTGACGACGATCTTCCTGCCGGGGAAGTCAGCGAATGTGCCGTTAGTCTCTGATCCACAAGCACTTGCAGATGCGCAACGCTACCGTGCGCTCTTCGAATCAAACCCGTTCCGCATTCCGCCGCCACCCGCCCCAGTAGCCCCCGAAACAGTCGCAGCGACTTCAACTCAAGCGCCGACGAACCCTACTCCGGGAGCCCAAAGCGGCGCGCTTCCAGTGCCCGCGCCAGCCAGCGGATTCCCTTACGGCGAATGGCTCTTGACGGGCATCGTCGAAGGTCCTTCCGGACCCGAGGTTTGGTTACGTCATCTTCCGACAGGATCTCAACTTACGTTGCAACCCGGAAGCGCCATTGGCGAGCTCATTTTCCGCCGTGTCGAGTACGATTTCGGAGTCTTCGAACTGCCTGGCGGAACCTGCCGCGTGCAAGTCGGAAGCAACCTCACCCAGCGGTCGGCGACCGCCGGGTAACTCAACTCAATTCTCGTGCTCGCGACTCGGCGGGTCCGGGTGGTATGGCGTCTGCCGAAGGAACGACTGCATGAAGAAGCGAAGCGCACGCAACGCCGGAGCGATGGCACCCGCCATGGTGGCCGCGGCACTCGCGGCCCAGATGACGGCCGCGCAGGATGCAGCAGTCCAATCGGCGGCGCCACAGGCCTCTCCGCAGGCGTCTCCGCAAGCGTCACCACAGGCGTCACCACAAACTTCCTCCGAAGCCTCCCCACAGGCATCGGGTACGCGACTGCGCTTCAACTTCAAAGGCCAAACCTACGACCAGATCCTCGACTACTTCAGCCGCACAACGGGTTACCCGATCGTGCGTGAAACGGAAGTTCCGAAGGGCACCGTTGACTACATCTATCCGAAGGACTACACGCTCGACGAAGCGATTCAGACGCTGAACGTTCTTCTCCAAACGCAGAACTGCATGTTGCGCGTGGAAGGAGGACGCATGTTCCTCCAGAAGCTCGACGACATGAAGCGTGAGAACGTGCCGACCTTCATCGGCACGGTGCCATCGCAGGTCACCGATGACACGATCGTGACGGTTGTCATGCCGTTGTTGAACGCGCAGGCAAAGCCAGTCGCGGAGCAACTCAAGAATCTCGTTGCGACCTACGGCTCTGTCACGGCACTTGAGCAGCAGAACAGCATTTTGCTCGTCGAAACAGCGGCGCAAGTGCGTCGCTTGCAGCGCATCATCGATGAGATCGATCGCAAAGACGTTGAGAATCTCATCGAGTTCATTCCGATTCGACACGCGCGCGCGGCGGATCTCTTGAAGAGTTTGCAAGCGTTGATGGGTGAGCGTGTCGTCGAGTACGTCGTGAATCCAGCCGACGGAAAGCGCACAAAGATCGAGGAAAACCGCGTCGCTGGTCTTGTTGTCGCAGCCGACGATCGCACGAACGCCATCGTGGCGCGCGGCTCGCGTGCGAAGATCGATCAACTCAAGCAAACGATTGATCTCCTCGATGTTCCCGTTGCAGGTGGCGCAGAGCCGACTGCTGCGGGCGGCCGCGGCATGAAGACATTCTCGGTGTCGAAGGTGAAGGCACCAGTCGCGAAGGAGCGACTTGAGCAGCTTTTTGCGGCGTATCCCGCTGACAAGAAGCCGACCGTGGTTGCGCTTCCGGAAGCAGAGCGTGTCACGATTGTTGGTGATCTCGGTTCGATTGATGACGCGGAACGCTTCATCGCGGAGATGGAAGGTTTCGATCCATCGCGACAGCCAGCGAAGCCTTCAGCGACGGTGCGCGATCGTTTGCGTGGTGACCGCGCCGTTGCCGCGCTCGAACTCGAGAGCGCATCGCCTGAGGCAATTCTCGCGGCTACGAAGAGTTTGCTTTCGAAGCGACAGCAAGATGAGATTTCGCTCGTCGCTGGTCCCGACGGCCGCACCATTCTCGTCGCGGGTGATTCCACGGACATCGCGGGTATCCGCGCGATTGTCGAAACGCTTGATCGACCGACGAATGTCGAACGTCAAGTGCGCTTGATGCGCGTGGCGAGTAAGGACGCTGAGCAATCAGTGACCCGCGCGCGCGAGCTCTACGAACAACAAACACCCGCGGCGGATGCTGCGCGCAGTCTGCGGATCGAACTCGATGCCGCGAGCCGTGAACTCGTCCTGATCGGAAGCGCGCAATCGATCGCGCGGTTTACGGAGTTGCTGAATCAAGTCGACGGCATGCGTGCGGTCGAGCGTGAGACGCGACAAATCGCCGTTGCGAATGCGCAGCCGTCGGCCATTGCGCCGCAGTTGCGTGAACTCGCGAAGCAAGTGCTTGATCCGCGCGACGGTACGGAGTTCGCGGCGCCCGCGATCGAGCCACTCGATGCGACGCGCGCGATCCTCGTGAGTGGAACTCCCGAGCAAGTTGCCGAGATCCAATCACTCGCAGCAAGTTTGGATCGTCCGACGCGCGATGCATTTGCGTTCCGCGCGATGCCTGTGCCAGGCATTGACGCGCCAGCACTCGTCGCGCGCGCAGACGCGGTCTACGCGCAACTCGCGCGAGGCGGCGGCGCGGAACTCGAGAAACCCACGGTTGAAGTCGATGCATCGAGCGGTGCACTTCTCGTGAGCGGGCGGCGCGAAGCAGTCGCGCTCTACGAAAATGCTGTTGCGCAAGCTCGGCTTCTGCTCCCACCACCACGTTCTGGAAAGATCATTCCAATGCGTGCGGCAGTTGCGGCCGAAGTTGCGGCGAAACTCACGCCGCTTCTCGCGTCGGCATCGCCTGTCGAACCATCGCGCACGGTGCCGGCCGCTGAAATTCGCGTGATCGACGCGACGAACGCGCTCTATGTCGTTGGAGAGGCGCCGCAAGTTGCGTTGATCGAGAGTTTCATTCGTGACCTCGATGTTGCTGCACCTGAAGCGTTGCCGCCGCTGCGGCTTCTTCAATTGCGCGGTGGAGATGCCGCGCAAGTTGCGACGATGCTGACGCAGCGTTACGACACCCGCGCGCCAGAGCAGCGTCGCGCACAGCCTGTGCGTATCGAGAGCGATGCCACGACGAACACACTTGTAGTGACCGCGCATCCTGCGGTGTTTGATGAGATTCGTGCGCTCGTAGATGACATGAATCGCGCAGGCGACGCAGGCACAGGGCCAGCGCGCGAGACATTTGTGGTGGCACTGAAGAGCGCACGCGCGGCGGAACTCGCTGCTGCGCTTGATCGGTTGTATCCGCCGCCGCCGGTGCCACTCGATGCGCGCGGCCGACCGTTGCCGCATCTTCAAAAGCAGAAGGAAGTGTTCGTTACCGCCGACGCGACGACGAACTCGCTGATCGTGGAAGCGCCGTCGGAGCGTCGCGCAAGTTTCGAAGAACTTGTTGCAACACTTGATCGCACGCCACTTCCACCGCAAGCAGAACTGCGCACATATCGCGTTGAGAAGGGCGATATCGAGCGTATCGCGACCAGCTTGCGTGATCTCGCGGCGCGCGGAATGCTCTCAAAGCCGGGCGTTGATGGCGCGAAGCCCGTCGAAGTGCTCGTGCAACCAGAACCGGTGAGTCGAACGCTCATCGTGGCGGGTGATGCGACAACATTCGAGAAAGCCGAGCAGTTGCTCAAGCAATTGCAGGCCGTGCCGATGAAGCGCGGCGTGCGTGTCATCGACGCAGGCACGGCAGATCCAGTGCAACTCGTGGCGAAGGCGATGAAACTCGCTGGGCTCGAGAGTTCGAGCGCTGCTGCTGGAGCGACGGGCGTTGCGCCGACAACTGGGCCTGCAGCCTCATCGTCGACAACCTCTGCAACAACATCCACGTCAAACGGCGCGACTCCAACTGGAACAACAGCGACATCAGCGAACCAAGCTGGCGCATCCGTACCAGCGAATGGAACGTCGGGCGAAGTTCCGCCAACGACCGTTGTCTCAAGCGCAGCGCCAATCATCGAAACGGAAATCGACGCAGCGAATGGCACGATCATCGCAAGTGGCGAAGAAGAGCCGCTCACACGATTTGCCGATGCGTGCCGTGAGATTCTCGCTGCCACATCGCCCGGCGCAGATGTTCGCGTCGTACCGCTTTCGCATGTGAAAGCCGCCGACGCGAAGGCGTCGATTGAGGGCCTCGCGTCGAGTCGTTTGGGACAAGCAGCTGGATTCGCGCGCGAACCTGCGATCGAAATTCTCGAGCGCACCAACTCGTTGCTCGTTGCAGCTGATGCGCGACAACAAGAACTTCTCGCGGCGATCGTGCGCAACATCGACGTTCCCGTCGGTGCGACGCCACCGATGCGCATTCTTCAGTTGCGCACCGCAGATGCCGCAACGCTCGCTTCCGCGCTCAATGCGCAGTACGCGCAGCGGTCACCCGATGAAAAGGGCGCGAAGCCCGTGCAAATCACCGCAGAGCCGCAGACGAACGCGTTGATCGTCGCAGCGCATCCAGATTTGCTTCCCGAGATTCAGCAGGTTGTTGAAACGCTGAATGGTTCTTCGCGGCAGTCGGCGAGTGATCGCGAGATCCGCATCTTCTCACTGAAGGTCGCACGCGCTGCAGAACTCGCGAAGACGATCGATGAGATGTATCCGCCGCCGCCAGTTCCGGTGGATCCACGCGGTCGTGCACGACCTGAATTGCAACAGCCACGCGAAGTGGTGGTGCGCGCCGATGCGCAAACGAATTCGCTCATCGTCGACGCGCCAGTCGCGCGTATGGCGGGCTTCGAAGAACTCGTCAAGCAACTCGATCGCGCGCAGGCGATGCCTGATGCAGAGATTCGCACGTGGCGCGTGTCCGACGCGAATGTCGACACACTCGCGAAGACCGTGCGTGACCTCGCCCAAGCGGGGCAGTTGGGCCCTGAGGGCACAGGCACGATCGTGAGTATCGAGCCAGTCTCGAAGACGCTCGTCGTGAGCGGCCCACCAAGCGTTTTCACGAAGGTCGAGCAAGTGGTGCGTGGTGTTGAAGG
>JBJOHQ010000239.1:0-3021 GCA_046047595.1 Planctomycetota bacterium
GCATGCAAATCCTCTCGGGCGGTCAAGTGGTTGGCGAAGTCACGAGTGGCTGCATTTCGCCGTCGCTCGATCGCGCGATCGCGATGGCGTATGTGAAGTCGTCGCTCGCGACCGAGGGCACGGCACTTGAACTCGATCTCGCAGGCAAGGGCACGACACCAGCGGTCGTTGCGAAGCTGCCATTCGTGAGCAACGTCTGATCGCGGTCGCCGCTGCGGCGGCGACCTTTGGCGTGATTCACGCCAGAGCGCTCACACGGCATCTAACACAACTCCCCGCGCAAGCGCGGGGAGTCGTTCATCTTTCTCCGTATCCGGAGTTTGTCCGGGGAGGAGTCGTTAGCCGATGCGTGCGTCTCGGCGCAGGATCGGAATGGGGCGGGGGGAAGAAGTGCGGCGCAGGTCGTGGTTCTGTTCCACGCGCAGTTCTTGGCGCGGATCTTGGCGGGGAACCTCACGCCGCGCAAGTCGCGATGCACCCACGTCCTCGTCCGTTTCTTGCATCAGAGAACGCAGGAAACGAAGCGGGCGATCGTCGGTGATCTTCTGCTGCAGTCGTCGAAGCGCTTCGACTTCGATCTGTCGCACTCGCTCGCGGGTCAAGCCAACCTCGCGGCCGATTTGCTTGAGCGTCAGGGGTTCCTTGCCCTCGAGTCCGTAGCGAAGGCGAATCACGCGCGCATCGCGTTCATCGATCTGCTCGAGAAGTTGGAGTACTAGGCGGAATTCTTCGCGCTTCGTGACCGCCTCTTCAGGCTTGCCGTTGCGGTGATCTTCGAAGAGTTCGTGCAGATCAGGGCCGTCGCCGTGCTCGTTCGAAGGCGATTGGCTTGGGGCGTTGTACGCCTTGACTGCGCGACGAACGACCACGAGTTTCCGAACTGGAATCTTGAGATCGTCTGCGAGTTCCTGCGTGGAAGGCTGACGGCCGAGTTGCTCTTCAAGCCGACGCGACGCTTCCTTGCAGCGTGCGATCAGATCGACCATGTACGCCGGAATGTGGATCGGTTGGACAGCGTTGATCAGCGTGCGCTTGATCGCCTGCTTGATCCACCACGATGCATACGTCGAGAAGCGCGCGCCTTGCGCAGGGTCAAAACCTTCGACCGCGCGAATCAGGCCAATGTTGCCCTCTTCGATGAGATCCGAAAGTGACAGGCCGCGGTTCACGTAGTTCTTCGAAATCGAAATGACCAAGCGCAAGTTCGCGCGGATCATTCGATCCTTCGACGAAAAGCAATTGTCGTTGATGATCTTCCAACCAAGATCCTTCTCCTCCTCAGCAGTGAGAAGGGGCACCTCGTTGATCTGGCGCAGGTAAAGCTGGAGATCTGACTGTAAAGAAGAACGACCCATGTGAACCTCTGGATGGGAGCGACGCTCCGGGGACGAACACATGTGGCCCAACGTTGCCTCGAGCGGTGCAGCACAACGCAGCATCGCGCGATGAAGAAGCCCAGTCCGCACGTTGGTCGACGTCGAAGAATGTCAGATCAGGAAGTTTGCCACGCGGTACGCCGCTCCATGCGAGTTGCGCATCACGAGACACACGACGAGACGCATCATGATCCTCGCACGACATGCCTTACGACACGCCACACGAGACGCATCATGCGTCCGCTTCACTTCCTTCCTTGATCGCTCCCTTGACGCCGCACTTCCGTGTGGGCGGAACTCTCCGTGCTCTCCCGCGGGACCCAAACTCAGGCTCCCGTTGAGTGCACTCAACCTTAGGACACAACCTCCGTTCGGTGCGTCGGCTCAGCCTGGCCGACGCTTGACAGCATATACAGAGCACGGAAGAGGTTGTGTTCGAATTGCAAGGAGTGGTACGAACTTTCCGTTTGGATGGGCCGATGAGAGAGGGAAAGATCATTGTCGGGCGGAATTCCGTTGCCCGTTCTTCGGCTCGACCCTACCTCGCCTTCCTCGCCTTCCTCGTTCGGCGCAAAGTCCATGGACCTCGACCTTGAACAATTCCTGCGTGACTTTCCCTACGAGCCGGGTCGGCTGAACGCGCGCATCGTCCGCGTCGCGGAGGGGCGCGAAGTCGTCCAAGTCCGCGTTGAGATGGGGGTTTTACAAATGGAAGCGGAGGGGCGTCCAGACCGGCGCCCCTCGGTCTTCGCGCGGATTCGCGAGCGGGCGAGGCAGCATCGCGGACGCCTGACGAGCGGGGAGGCTGCGGAACTTCGCCTTGAACTCGTCCAGCACCAACAGCGGGCCATTGCATTTCTCGCAATCGGAGAACCAAGACGCGCGCTGGCCGACGCCGATCTCGTCCTGAACGGTGCATCTCTGCTCGCCGAGACGGCGTCCGAACTCGAAGGAGAGTGGGCCGAGGGCGCGAGGTTCTCGGCCATTGTTCTTCGCACGAGGGCCGCCGCCGCCATGTTGGCAACGGGCGGTCGAGGGCGCGAGGCAGGTGCGCTGATCGACGCAGGCCTCGACATGCTTCGCGACGCGGCGGAGCGCGCAGGAATTGGCGACCACTTCGATCGTCTTGGCGACGTCACCGCGCTTCGCGCGTTGCGTGACACGTTGGTGCCTCAACTTCCACCGGCGCAGCGATCCGAATTGGAGGCGCGGCTTCGCGCCGCCATTCAAAGTGAGAACTTTGAACTCGCCGCGATTCTGCGCGATGAATTGCGACTCTTGTAGACGGCACTCGAGTTCACGCTGCGCGAGCGGTGTCCCATCAGAACGGGCGCATCACAGACGATTGACGACGACGCGAACGCGCCTGAAGGTCAATTCGTCGCGCCCTGCATTTCGACGTAAACCGTCTTCTCTTCACCGTTGCGAATGAAGACGGCCTGCACCTTGTCGCCAACCTCATGGGTGCGAAGTTCATCGACGAATTCCGCGCGGGTCGCGATGTCCTTCTTGTTCCACTTGATGATGCGGTCGCCCTTTTGGATGCCGGCCTTCTCGGCGCTGCCATCCTTCGTGACGTCGACAACTTCGAGTCCGCCATCTTCAAGTTCGCGCGTACGCATGCCCGCCCGCACGCGCATCGGTT
>JBJOHQ010000240.1:0-7010 GCA_046047595.1 Planctomycetota bacterium
CCTCGCCGACTTTGAAGCCTCGCAGCTTCTCGGCCCGATGAACTCTCACCGCGAATGTTCTACATCCTGACGACGCGTTTCGAACAATGGCTTGACCAACTCGGTCTCTATCGGGTTGTTCAGGTCTTCACGCAAATCGAGTTTCGCGCGCTCGCTGCCGCGCTCTTCTCCTTTCTCTTCGTCATCCTCTTCGCCCCGCGCACCATTCGTTGGTTGCAGCGACTGAAGGTGGGCGACAACCCCGAGTTCTACAACTCGAAACTCAACACAATGAACCAAGGCAAGAAGGACACGCCCACGATGGGCGGGCTCCTCATCTGCGGTTCGATCTTGGCGTCGATCGTCCTCTTCGCGGACATCACCACGCGGCATGCGCAACTTGCCATTCTGGTCCTCGTCTGGATGGGCACGATCGGCGGCTTCGATGACTGGCTGAAATTGACCGCGTCACGACGCGAGGCGGGAACGCGCGAAGGGCTCTTTGCGTGGGAAAAACTCGTCTTTCAACTCGGGTGCGGTGCCCTCGCGGCGATCTTCCTCTACCAAGCCGCGGATCCGCTGCAGCACCCTGCGGCGGCGAGTCTGAATCTACCGTTTCAGAAGACCTATCTCCCGGTCGCATTGAATTCTCTCGCGCCCGTTGAGATGAACCCATCGGTGATCGTTCTCGGGGGCATCGTCTTCTCGGTGATTGGCATGCTTGCGATCGCGGGAACCTCGAATGCCGTCAACATCGCAGACGGCATGGACGGCCTCGCCGCCGGGACGATGGCGATTGCGTGCGTCGTCCTGATGGTGCTCGTCTTCATCGCGGGGCGGCAAGACCTTGCCCAGTACCTCTTGGTGCCGCACGTCCCGGGCGCGCGCGAACTCACGGTCGTCACCGGCGCAATGGCGGGTTCCTGTCTTGGCTTCCTTTGGTTCAACTGCAATCCTGCGCGCGTCTTCATGGGGGACACTGGCTCGCTCGCGCTCGGCGGACTGCTCGGCTACGTCGCGTTCGCGATTCGACAGGAATTCCTCCTCGCGCTTCTCGCGGGGATCTTCTTCCTCGAACTTGGCAGCGTCGCCCTCCAAGTCAGTTACTTCAAGTTGACAAAGGGCAAGCGGATTTTCCTCTGCGCGCCCATTCACCATCACTTCCATCTGAAGGGTTGGAGTGAGGGGCAAGTCGTCGTGCGATTCTGGATCATCACTGCGATCCTCGGCGCCATTGCGCTCGCTTCGATCAAGCTCCGCTGATCGAAGTTGAGAGTTCGCGATGGATTGGCCGCGATGCGCATTCGCGCTTCCGCACAGGGAAATCCTCGCGTACCCTCCGCCTATGTTCGGGAAGTTGGCTTGGAAGCGCGACGCGCGTGGCAACGCGAGTAGCAACGTCGGAGGTCGAAGCGCTGGACGCTTCGATCGACGTCTCGTGCTTCTCACGTTTGTCGGCCTCGTCGCATTTTCCGCGCTTGCGCTCCAACTCTTCCGACTCAGCGTCATCGAGCACACCACGCACGTTGCGAACGTTGAGAAGCATTTGGTAAATCGTCGATTGCTGCCTGCATCGCGCGGTCGGATTCTCGATCGACGCGGTGAGGTGCTCGCGACCGATCGCGCAAGTTGGGATGTCCTTCTTGAATACGACGCAATTGCAGGCCGTTGGGCGACGTCGCAGGCAACACGCGAATTGCAGCGCGAATTGGGTCGCGCGGCGTGGCTTGAGCTCTCAAGTGCTGAACGCGTCGCGCGCATTCTCGAGCGTGAAGCGAAGTTTGATGCGCAACTTGAACAAGTGCTCGATCGAATTGCGGAAGCAGGGCGGTTCGATCGTGCGGAAGTCGATCGCAGACTCGACGAAATCTTGCGGCGGACGGCGCGGGAGTCGCGTTCGCGCAAGGAAGCGTTGATCGCGCGCGAACTCGCGCTTTACGGAGAAGACGCGCGGCTTTCGGATATCGATCGCGAACGCGTGAGTTCGCAACTCGATGCGCATGTGATTCTGGCAGACGTTCCTGAAGAAGTTGCGTTCTACTTCCAACGACTCGCCGAGGAGTTGCCTGGAACCGTCGTCGTCGAACCTTCGACGAAGCGCTGGCGACCTTGGGAGCAGGTTGCATACGAAGTTGCGCGTGAGAACTTCCCTTCACCGATTCGTTCGAACAAACCCGTCAAAGTTGTGGTCGACGGCGTCGCCGATCACTTGGTGGGCTCGACGCGCACGCAGGTGTTTCCCGATGACCTCAAGCGTCGTCCGATGATCGATGCAGCGTCCGGTGCGATTGCAGATCTTGGCGGCTATCGCGCAGATCGCGACGTCGTTGGCGCGAGCGGCATGGAGCGACGCTTCGAAGACACGTTGCGCGGGATTCGCGGCGTCGTCGAGCGCGATCTTGAGGATGGCGATGAATCGCGCGTTGCGCCGATGGATGGACGCGATGTCCAATTGACGATCGACGTGCGACTCAACGCGCGCTTGCAAGCGCTCTTCGAACCCGAAACGCGCTTGGCGCAAATCCAGCAGTACCAGCGTGGATACGACCCCGAAGGCAATCCGCGCGGCGGGCCACTCCCAGTTGGATGGAATCTCGACGGCGCGATTGTCATTCTCGAAATCGAGACGGGTGAGGTGCTCGCGGCGGCGAGTTCGCCAACGCTCGCAGAGGGCGTGGCGATGTCAGAAGAGGAGCGTGCGCGCGAACACCCTGAGATCTTCCGACCGAGTGCCGCTTCGTATCCGCCAGGGTCGATTCTCAAGCCGCTTGTCCTCTGTGCAGCGGCTGCAGAGGGCGTTGCTCGCCCTGATGAACGAATCGAATGCAAAGGGCACTTCTTTCCCGATCAACCGGATGCGGTGCGCTGCTGGATCTACCGCCGCGCCGAAGGAAAGACCGCAACGCATGGGCCGCTCGATGCATCAGAGGCGCTCGCGCGAAGTTGCAACATCTACTTCTACGAACTTGCGCGACGGCTCGGGCCTGAGCGATTGGTGTCGTGGCTTGCGAAGTTCGGTTTGGGCGAAGAGATTTCGCCTGACCTCGCGCAACAAGAGGATGGCTCGTTGCCGGACACGGAAGATTTCGCGTCGTATCGCGAGAAGCGTGATCGCGTAAGTCCGGTGCTCCTTGGCATTGGGCAAGGTCCGCTCACGTGGACGCCGCTGCAAGCTGCGCAGGCGTTCGCGACGATCGCGCGCGGTGGCGTGGCGATTCCACCGCGGTTCGTGCGGACGGCCGATGCACCGATCCGCGAAGACCTCGGCATTCCGCGTGGCGCGATTGATGCGGCGTTGCGCGGGCTTCGTGCGAGTGTGCGAGAGAACTACGGCACGGGCCACCACATCACGCTTGAAGGCGGGGATCGCGAGGAACTCTTTGCGATCGACGGTCTTGAGATCTGGGGAAAGACAGGCACCGCGACTGCACCGAAACTGAAGGTCGGTGACACGATGGTGCAGACCGATCATGCGTGGTTTGTTGGGCTCGTCGGAGAGGCGGGAAGCGCGCCGCGGTACGCGATTGCGGTGGTCCTCGATCACGGAGGATCAGGCGGGAAAGTCGCGGGGCCGATGGCCGCCGCGTCGATGCGGGCACTCGCGGCCGAAGGCTATCTCGGTGCATCGGCCATGCGAAGCGCGGGGGGGCGCCGCGAATGATTGGAGCGCGCAACGGCTACACACCTCGAGCGCTGTTTGCGGGCACCGAAGCTCGCTCGCGATTGCGCATTCAGTGGACAACGCCCGCGTGGCTCTCCGTCGCCGGCGCGTTGCTGCTCTCGTTTGTCGGCATCGCGTCAATCTCATTGACGCGACCAGAACTTGCCGCGCGGCAGGGCGCGTTCCTCCTGATTGGAATCGCGTGCGCGCTGCTCGTGACCTTCGCTTCGCCACGCACGTTGCGCATCTCTTGCTGGCTCATTCTCGCCGTTGCGCTTGCACTCCTTGTCTTTGTGTTGCTGCCGTTCGTTCCACGCTCGATCGTGACGCCACGAAACGGCGCGCGAGCATGGATCAACCTCGGCGCCGCCGACTTTCAACCATCGGAACTCGCGAAGATCGCGTTCATCCTTTGTCTCGCGCAGTGGCTCGCGATGCGCGGCAGCCCGCGCACGTTGCGCGCGTTGGCTGTGCCAGTCGCGTTGTTCGCGGTGCCCGTTGTGCTCATCGTGCTCGAGCCCGATCTTGGTTCAGCGCTTCTCTTCTTACCGACACTTGTCGCGATGCTCGTCGCGGCGGGAACCAAGAAGCGCTTCATCGTGACGGCGCTCGTCGCGGGCGCAATCGCCGCGCCGATTGGGTACTTCGCCGTACTGAAGCCCTACCAACGCGCGCGCATCGACGCGATCGTCGCGCAAGTCAAAGGCGACACGCGGTATGAACGGGACATCGGCTTTCAGGGGTGGCGAGCGATGCGGCTCGTTGGTGCCGGCGGCGTCTTTGGAAATGATCGCGAGCACGCGCAGGCACTCGTTCGATTCAACGCGCTTCCCGAAGAGCACAACGACATGGTGTTTGCCGTGGTGTCTTGTCGATTCGGGCTGATCGGCGGGCTTGTGACACTTCTTGCTTCGGCAGCGGTCGCCCTCGGTGCGCTCGGCCTCGCGTGGGTGGTCCGTGATGGATTCGCGAAACTGGTCGCAGTCGGGATCGGCGCACTGCTTTTCGCGCAAATGGTCGTCAACATCGGTATGACGATCGGCCTACTCCCAATCACGGGGATCACGTTACCCTTTGTGAGTTACGGCGGCAGTAGTCTTGTCGCATGTTGGACGCTCGTTGGTCTCCTTGTGGGGATCGGTGTTCGCCCGCCCACAGGTGGTGAGAAGAGCGCGTTTGACGCGTGATCGACGAAAGTACGCATGGCTGACCCAAAGTCGCGATCGAAGTCCGCTCCAAACGCCGCGCGCGAAGCAGAGCTCGCCGCATGGCTCTCGTTCGAGCCCGAGCCAGAACCGATTCCATGTGACGCAGAGGCGCGCGAGATGCTCGCCCGCCTCGGGATTGAAGTGACGCCTGAGGAAGAAGCGCTGCTCGCGCGCTATCTCGGCATGCTCTTCGTGACGAACGAACGATTCAATCTCACACGCATCGATCGGGAAAGCGCGTGGAAGCGCCATGTCGTCGACAGCCTCACGTTGCTCGCGCCACTTGAGTCGCTTGGCGAGGTCGCGCGAGGAATCGATGTTGGTTCGGGCGGCGGGCTTCCTGCTATTCCACTTGCCATCACGCGACGCGACATCTCGTGGACGCTCATCGAATCAACCGGAAAGAAGGCGCGGTTTCTTGAAGCGGTCGCGCGGAGGCTCGGACTCTCGAACGTCAAGGTCGTGCAGTCGCGCGCGGAAACTGCCGCGCGAAGTACGTTGCGTGAGTCTTTTGATGTCGCGACATCGCGCGCGGTCGGTGGGCTCAGCGACCTCGCGGTCTGGTCGATTCCATTTCTCCGTATCGGCGGCGTGATGCTCGCGATCAAGGGAGAACGTGCGGCGGAAGAAATCGCCGCCGCGAAGCAACCGCTCTACGAATTGCACGCACACGTCGTTGGCGAAATCCGCGGTGAAACGAACACGATCGTCGCGATCGAAAAGCAGCGCAAGACGCCCGCGAAGTTTCCGTGAGCAGTTCTGCAGTGAGGAGTAAGCCTGCGGGCTCAAAGCTGCTCATGCGGCTTCTGCGCGCGTTTCACTCGTCGACGTCCACGCGATCGAGCACGTAGGTTCCGCCGCGGAATCCGAGTTGCGCGGGCAGATCGGTGAATACGAGGTATCGCGAGCCTCCCGAGTTCGAACCGCGTTCGACGAGTTCGATCGTGGCTCGCTGACCGTTGGACAGGCGAAATATCACCGTTCGTTGGCGCGCGTCGTCTGTGGAGGAGTGGAGGACTTCGCAATGGCCGATCGAAGCAGCCGAATGCATGGAATCACTGCTCCGCAGTGGTCGCGAGGAAGCGGGTTTGAATGTGAGCGCAGCCCGAAGCTCTAGGCCATGCGGGACGAGTGAACACTCGAGTCGACCGCCGAGTCCGATGGTCCACGTGATGCGAATCGAACAGGGTCGAACTGCGGATGGACGACGCGATGTACTGCGTTCATCAACGACCAACGGCGCATGAGACGAACTCTGGTTCAGGCGCGCAGTCGATCCAGCGGTTGACTCGCGTGATGCGATGAGAAGTTCTGCTGGGGTCATCGCAAGCCTCCTAAGACTTTCGACAGCACTTTGGTGGCGCGCTCGATGCCCTTGCCAGACTTTGAGATCGCATTCGCAAGGCCATCGAACATCACGCAAAGTTCGAGCAACTCGTCAATGCGTTGGTCATGCTGCTTGGCGCGATCAGATCGTCGCGCGTTTCGATCGGCAACGCGGCATGTGCCGAGTTCTTCGATCAAAGGATCAAACTCGCGACGCTTGCGTGCACGAAGGATCGTGTAGAAGAGTTTCCAGACGTCTTGTTCCGCTTGGTGATACTCGCGACGCTCGGATTTTTCGCCCGCTTTCGCGCGCGGTTTGACCCGTTGGACGAGTCCCCATTCGACGAGTTGCTTGAGCGTCATTGAAACGTTGCCGCGCGAAATCGCGAGGCGTTCCATGATGTCTTCCGCAGCGAGCGGCTCGCCGGCGATGAAGAGAAGCGCATGCACCTCAGCCATCGAGCGCTGAACGCCCCAACGCGTGCCCATCTCGCCCCAGAAGGCGATGAAGCGATCTTGTGCCGCGATGAGTTCGTCAACAGTCTGCGCGATTGCGTTGCTCGCCGCCGCTGTTTGGCTCGATCGAAGGGAAGACGGTGATGCGCCAGACGCCACGAGGCGAATGTAGCAATGGATCCTCGGCCTGGCAATCGAAGTTTCAGAAAGTCTTGAAAGTATTGGAAAGCGTGGAGGGAGCGTCCGGCAACTCGCCGCTCGTTGTGAGATGTCGGGGCGCTCGATCCGAGCGCAACATCAGATCGATACATCGTGGCGATGTCTCGTGGCGATGTCTCATCGCGACATCTGAACGCAACGCGACGCAAGGGCAAAAAGAA
>JBJOHQ010000241.1:0-6801 GCA_046047595.1 Planctomycetota bacterium
CGCGTTGAAGGACTCGGGGATTACCTGCCAAAGTACGCGGGTAACCTCGACATCCTCAACTGTGCAGCGATTGCCTTCGCAGAGTCGAAAGCACGGACCTGAGAACCGAAGCACCGAAACACCGAAGCACCGAAGAACTCAACAAACTAGGAAGCTAGGCGACTAGGCAACTAGGCAGCCTCACACGAGCATGCGTTCCTCCGCCGCGATCATCGTCTGTGACTCCACGCTTCGCGATGGTTCGCATGCCTGTAAGCACCAGATCAGTTTGGAGCAGGCGACCGCCTATGCAATGGCCGCCGACAGCGCTGGTTATTCCTATCTCGAAGTCGGGCATGGCAACGGTCTCGGTGCCTCGTCGCTGCAAGTTGGGGAGAGTCTCGTTCCCGAACGCGAGATGTTGAGTGCAGTTCGGCAGAGACTTCAGAACACCAAGTTGAGTGTGCACGTGATCCCTGGCGTGGCCACGATCCGCAAGGACATTGACAAGGCCATCGATATCGGAGTGGATCTCTTTCGCATCGGATGTCACTGCACGGAGGCAGACGTCACGCAGCGGCACATTGCCTATCTCCGTCAGGCGAAGCGAGAGGCATGGGGCGTGCTGATGATGAGCCACATGGCGTCGGCGGAAGTGTTGCTTGGCGAGGCGCAAAAGATGGAGTCTTACGGGGCCCAAGCGATCGTGCTCATGGACTCCGCGGGAAGGTACTTTCCTTCGGATGTCGCAGAGAAAATCGGTCTCTTGGCAGCAAAGTTGTCGGTGCCGGTTGGCTTCCACGCCCATCAGAACCTTGGACTCTCGGTTGCGAACTCCTTGGCGGCACTCGAGGCTGGGGCTCAGATTCTCGATGGCACTGCGAAGGGATTTGGTGCCGGTGCTGGAAACGCGCCGATCGAGATGCTCGCGGCCGTGTTACGACTTCAAGGCTACTCCACGACGGTGGACCTCTACAAATCCCTCGATGCATCGGAAGTCGCCGCGAGACTGTTCGCAGGTTCTCTGCCTGAATCGAACGCGATCACCATCGTGAGTGGTCTTGCGGGCGTTTTTTCGGGCTTTTCAAAGCCAGTCCAGCGTGCTGCAGGCAATCTCGGGATCGATCCACGCGACATTCTCATCGCCCTCGGAAAACGGAAGGTCGTCGCGGGTCAAGAGGATTTGATTTTGGAAGTTGCCTCAGAGATCGCGGCATCTCAAGTCTCACGCTGATCGCAGCGAACGTCGCTCCACAGCTGCTTTCGAAGGCGATCCGATCGAACGATCATGTCGTCGTCGGTGCCCACACGAATTGCAGGGCGAGATGGATTCCTTGAAAGCCGAGCACGGTCACGAGTGTCCAGAAGATCCATCTGCTCGCATGAGGACCAATGGATAGTTTGGCGCCGATCAATGATCCGAAGATGCCGCCGACAGAAAGTGGAATTGCCCAAGCCCAGTTGATGTCGCCCTTCAACGTGAAGATGACGACGGCGATCAACGAAGGCATTCCCATCGTGAGCACTTTGATTGCATTCGCTTCGCGAATTGGAAAGTGGGCGAGCAAGATCAAGACGGCGAGGAAGAGCGTGCCAGAATCGAGCACGATCAATCCGGTCCAGATTCCCACAGCGAATAGCGCGAGATGTACAAACGGGCCCGTCTTTTTCGCCTGCCGTTGCTGATCCGCGTGAAGCCACTTCGTGGGATTGGAGAGGACAAGTCCGAGAGAGAAGAGAACCGCAACTGTGGTGAGATATCCCGAGCCCACGTTGCCAAGACTCACGGCCACGAAAGTCCCGATGACGGCACCCAATACGGTGGGGAAAGCCAACATCAAGCCTTCCCGCCACCTGATTTGGCCCGAGCGGTGGAACTTCCAGACGGCCACCGCGAGGCCCACCACAACCGGAACTCGGTTGGTCGCATTTGCAACCAACGGCGGAAGACCCAAACTGATCATGAGCGGCAACGTTACAGCTGATCCGCTTGATGCCACGGTATTGAGAAAGCCGCAGCAAATCCCCGCCAACACCAAGAGAAGCGCAGTTGTAGGACTCAGTTGTGAGAACAAGTCGCTGCCAAACATTTAGAGATCGCCTCGTGTGTGAACTCCGCGGGCGACATCTGTTTTCGAGTGCATGCTTGACGCCTTGCCAACGGGAGAGGCTGAACGAAGGAGCGGCGGAAGCGTTGGAATGCGCGCTTCCGTCGCGACTGTTTCTACGCGACTGTTTCTACGCGACCCTTTCAACGGAACGAGTTGCTTGCCGAAGCACTGCTTTCGCGAAAGGGGCGCATGGTAGCCGCGTGCTTCTTCCCGAGTGCTCCCAAAGCCAATCGCCCTGTGACGTGGGTGTCGCATGCATGGCTGCGGCTGTGAAACGAGCGCAACGAGCGCAAAGATGCCCACGAGGTGAAGCCTTGCGCGTGAGGATTGATGTTGCAGCACACTTCATTCATCAACAACCATGTTGGCCGTTCTCGACCAACGCGCTTGGGTAACTCCCTGATCGAAACGGCGTTGAACTTTCGATGGCGCTCTGAGCGAGGCAGATTGCGCGAAGGCGATTGCTTCGCTCACTGAAAGCGGGGGCGTCGAGGAAGCGGCTGCCGCGAGCGCGAGTTTTGGCGACAATCAATGACATGACCTCCACTGCGTTTGCTCCGGACGCGTCCTTGCCCAATTGGCGACTCACGCTTGAAGGAGCCACGATCGTGCTGCGTCCGATCCGTCCAGATGACTTCGACGCGCTCCACGCCGTTGCGAGTGATCCCGCGATCTGGGTCCAGCACCCCAACTCGGATCGGTATAGGCGCGAGGTGTTCGAGGGGTTCTTCGCGAGCGGTCTCGCGTCGAACGAGGCGTTCGCGGTCATCGAGCGCGCGACGGGGAGAATGATCGGCTCGTCGCGCTTCTACGACTGGTGCGCCCCAAGTGCGTCAATCGTGATCGGCTACACCTTTCTTGCGCGCGATCACTGGGGCGGCGCTACCAACCGCGAGATGAAGTCGCTCATGCTCACGCACGCCTTCCGCTGGGCACGCACGGTGTGGTTCCATGCGGGGCCCCACAACCTCCGCTCGCGACGCGCGCTCGAGAAGATCGGCGCGCGGTTCGACCGCGAGGAGATCGTCTTCGTCGCGGGAGCGCGAACGGCGCGCGCCATCTATCGGATCGACCGCGACGCGCCGCCGCCGCTCGGGCCTTGAGGCCGTCAGCGATCGAAGTCGCGCGTTGTCAGTACGCCGTCACGAGCGGCGTCGAGTTCGTCGAAGCGGCCATGCGGATACCGATCCACATGCGGCAGGCATGCCCGTCCCTTCGGCACGGAATCCAGGCATCGCTCGATGCGCCCGTCGTCCACCGTGAGCACCTGCAGGTTGCTCGGAAACGATCGCTTCGTAGTCAATGTCGGTGGGACAGGATCGTTTCCCACAGGCGGTGGGAACCGTAAGGAACTCAGCCCAGGATTTCTTACAAGCGGTTGCCGAAGTTGGAAACTCCGGCCTTTTGTCCCACGGCGTGGTCGCGGCCGAGTCCGGGATGACTCGCAGCCGATTCGGCTCAGGAATAAGGGGGAAGACCATTGAGAGCGACCCGGTCACGCGCGTCGGGCTTCGCGACGAGGTTCGAGGCCTGGTCGAACGTGTAGGCGAACTCGACGAGCGGGGGGGCGGCTCGGTTCGCCTGCGATGGAGCCTGACGCGAAGGAGCGGTCTTTCAGAGGATGCGGCGCGTGCAGCCGAAGGTGTCGAGGGCGGGGTAGGCGGTGGCGGGCAGCGTGCAGGTGGCCCCGACTTCGTGCGGGCGTCTGCATCGACGCCTTTGGCTAGAATCAGGCCATGCTCTCCCTCGCACAGGCCCTCGATGGACTCCGTCGGCTGTCGCCCGAACTCGCCGCGCGGCATGTCGCGCGCATCGGCGTGTTCGGCTCGCTCGCGCGCGGCGAGGCGAAGCCGGGCTCCGACATCGACGTGCTGGTCGAGCTGACGGCCGAAGGCGACCTCTTCGACCTCGTCGCCGTCAAGAACATCCTCGAGCAGGCGTTCGGGGCGCGCGTCGATGTCGTCCCCGTCGGCGGCCTGAAGCACGATGTGCGCGACGCCATCCTCCGGGAAGTGCGGTATGCCGCGTGACGACGCGGCGCGCGTGCGCGACATCATCGAGGCGTGCGACCGGATCATGAAGGCGACGGCCGGGCTCGACCGCGAAGCATTCGCGGGGAACGACCTCGTGATCCGCGCGGTGCTCTACGACTTCGCGGTGATCGGGGAGGCGGCGAAGGGCGTGTCTCCTGCGATGCGCGCGTCGCTCGCGTCGATCCCCTGGAGTGAGATGGCGGGCATGCGCGATGTCGTCATCCACCAGTACTTCGGCGTCGACGCCGACATCGTCTGGCGCGCGGCGACGGTGAGCGTGCCGAAGCTGGCGACGCAGTTGCGCGAGATCGTCGGCTGAAAGCGCGATGCGGAACCAGGCTGGTTCGCTCTCATGAGTTTGCCGCTCCGTGACTCGCCTCTTGAGATCACAACGAGCGCATCGTCAGTCGATGAACTCTCGAGGTACTGGTGACACGGCGACTCGGAATCGATGAGGCTTGCGATCTTCTCGGCGGACTCGAGCCACATCTCTTGCGAATCGAGCCACTCGAACTCGCGCGCGACGCCCGCCTTTTGCAGAAGCCCGCGTCGAAGCCCCGCGCTCTGCCCGTCTCGGGTGGATACGAGCCGCAGGCGCGTGCCGTCCCCGCCGACGAAGTCGAGCGCATGAACATCTACAGTCATTGGGCGGTCCGCCAAGCCCTGAAAGACAGCCCGCAGCTTGTGGAACGGTGCGTTCATCGTGCCCTTCAGTAACAGCGTCAGGCCATCCGCATCTCGTTCGGACTGGAGTTGGAGTGCGGCGGAGTGGTGCATGGGGGCTCGATCTCGGTGAGTTCCGACTGAAGCGCGGCGTTGCGGGGCCACGGGTCGCATGGGCCTGACTCCTCAGCCGCGCGGTCGACAGCGTCAGTTGACGCTAGACGCGGTACGCCTTCAGATGAAGGCCCCATTCGAGGGCCGTCACCCGCTGTATGGAGACACGCGCTCCATCACCCCCATCACCGTCCGACCCGCCCTGGCGTGACCGGCCCTCCCGCCAGATTTCCGATTTTTCTTCGAATTACCCCGATCACACTCTCCGGTTCACGCCAATTCGAGCGTCCGAGCGTTTCCAGGGCAGGGGCCACGTCCGGCACTGTCCGGCCTGCTCCCCCGATCCGCGATCACAAACTCGAGAGCGCGCAACCCCCGACACGACGCGCCACGGCGGGCGACTTGTGTGCTAGGCGCATTGCGCTCGAACATCGGTTGCGAACACTCTGAACAACGCTGAGGGAGTGCTTCAGTGCCATGGTCAGTCAGTGGACTGAGGGGTTCTTTCGCCGCCCGGGCATTCGACGCTTGGGGAGATCAACATGATCAACCGGGGGAACGCGCCGCAACGGAACCGCTTGCCCGTCGCCCCGCGAAGCCGCAACCCGCGGCCCTGAGCAGAAGATTCGCCGAGCCCGTGAGTAGGAACCGTCCGGAAACGCGACGCCGGTCCGACATCGACGAAGTCGAACGCAATTGCTCGCACAGGCTCGATCTAGTGCCATACTTCCGGTCTGCGCCGCCCTAGCGCACGCAGGATCCAGAACCCAGGAACAACACATCCATGCTCGCCGTTTTCGCCTTTGTTTCGCGTCGTACGCCCCGTAGCCAGCGGTCGCCTCGCGCGCGCTTCGCCGCGGCGTGCCTCACCGCGTGCGTTGCCGTGACGGCATTCGCGCCCTCGGCGCCCGCCCAGTGCCCGCCGCCGGATCCGGCGCCGCCGACGGTGCCGCTCGCGAAGCTGCGCGCCGGTCAATACAACGTTGGCATGGACGGCGTGAAGCAGTTCGCGCAGCCGCCGCTTCGCAACCGCTGGAACGAGGCGGGCGGAGGCGCCGCAGGCCGAGCCGCGGTGGACGCGTACCTCCGCACGCACCCCGTGCCCGTCGTGCGCGGGCCGGGCGGAGAGCTCCACCTCGTCGACAACCATCACCGCACCACCGGCGTGTACACGCTGAGCGTGGAATTCGGGCCCGAATTCCCCGACTACGTCTACTACCAAGTCATCGATGACTTGAGCCACCTGTCGGGCGCGGCGTTCTGGGCGCGACTGATCGAGGGCGGACCGGTCATCGACGAGAAGTGCAACCCGGTGCCGGGCCTGCAGCACCAGTACCTGTGGCCCTACGATCGCGGCGTAGAGCAGGATCCGAACGTGAACCCGCCCCCGATGATCCCGGGGCTGACCGATGACATTCTGCGGTCGATCGCATCGAATGTGCGCTCGGCCAACGGCTACGCGGACTTCGAGGACGACGAGACGCCGGCACCGCCGTTCGTCTTCTTCTTCCAGGAGTTCTACTGGGCCAACTACCTGCGCGATCTCGTGTACCTGAAGGGCTCCGCGGAGCCGTGGAATACCCGCGGCGGCAACCCGAATGCGCAGTTCGTCTTCACTGTGGAGCCCGGCGAAACCGAGGGCGACGCAGTGAGGCGGATCGTGGCCCAGGCCGCGCTCCTCTGCCGTGAACCGGCGACAGCCAAGCTGCCTGGCGCCGTGTGTGGACCGGACGTGTACGCGAGATTCCTCATCGATGGATCGGACCTCGGCGCGGTGCTTTCGGGCTGGGGAACCACGGTCGAGGAGCGCTCGTCGCTTCCCACCGTCGATGTGAACCGCGACGGCGAAGTCAACGAACTCGACCTTGCCGAGGTGCTGGCACACTGGGGCATCTGCACGC
>JBJOHQ010000242.1:0-3401 GCA_046047595.1 Planctomycetota bacterium
CGAGGTTGAATTCGCGATCGACGCGAACGGCATCCTCAACGTGACGGCGACCGACAAGGCGACGAACAAGAAGCAAGAGATCAAGATCACTGGCTCCTCGGGCCTGTCGAAGGACGACATCGAGAAGATGAAGCGCGAAGCCGAAGAGAACGCGTCTGCCGACAAGCAGCGCCGCGAACTCATCGACCTCCGCAATCAAGCCGAGCAAGTCGTCTACGGCACGAAGAAGGCGATGACGGATCTGGGCGACAAGGTTCCGGCGGCGACGCGCAGTTCGATCGAGAGCGCGATTTCGAACGTCGAAGAGCGCGTCAAGGGCGACGACCCTGCCGCGATCCAGAAGGCGCTCGATGCGCTCAACACCGCTGCGCAGGAACTCGGCAAGATTTCGTACGAGTCGGCGAAGGCCGACGCACCTGCGAGTGGCGCTGCTGGCGGCGCCGACGCTGGCGCAAAGAAGGACGACGTCATCGATGCCGAGTACGAAGTGAAGGACGGCAATTGAAGTCAAAGGACGGCAACTGACCGTGAAAACGGTCGATGACGTCACGCCTGTTTGAGCAACGACCCGCGGCCCGCGACTTTCGCGGGCCGCGGTTTTTCCCGCAAATGTGCAGCCCTCTCGCGACTCTGTAGACTGCCGCCCCTCGATGCCACACGCCTCGCAACAACCGAAGCCCATGCAAACCGTGAAAGGCATTCCGGTTTCGCCCGGTATTGTCATCGGGCGGGTGTTTGTGCTCGGCGAGGCTGAAACCCACGTTCCCCATCGCGACATTGAGGAACATGAAATCGACATCGAGCTCGGCCGCCTCGAAGGCGCGCTCCGCGATGCGACCGCCGATCTCGTCGTCCTGCGCGATCGCACTGAACAACAACTCGGGCGCGAAGCCGCGAAGATTTTCGGCTTCCACCTCGGGCTTCTCCAAGATCCGTCGCTCGTCGGTCCGATGCGCGAGCACATTCGCAAGGATCGCATCAATGCCGAAGTCGCCGTCGCCGACGCGTTTCGCAAGGTCACGGAGCAATTCCGTGCGATCGGCAATGAGGTTTTCCGTCAGAAGGCCAATGATGTGCTCGATCTCGATCGTCGCGTCCTCGGCAAATTGATGGGCGAAAATGAGTCGCGCCTCTCTGCGCTCGACGAACCCGTCATCATCGTCGCGCACGAACTCACGCCGTCACAGACCGCCGGCATGGATCGCCGCAAGATCCTCGGCATCGCAACCGATCTCGGTGGACGAACGAGTCACACCTCGATTGTTGCACGCGCAATCGAAATCCCCTGCGTTGTCGGTTGCCAGCGCGTGATGGAGCGCGTTGAGGATGGCGACACCGTCATCGTCGACGGCGACACCGGTGTCGTCATCGTGCGCCCAACCGAGCGCACGCTCGAGGAGTATCGCGTTCAACAAGAACGCTTCTCCGCGTATCGCAAGGTGCTGCGCGAGACTGCGCCGCTTGAGGCAGTGACGAAAGATGGAACGCGCATTCAACTCCTCGGAAACATCGAGTTTCCGCACGAAGTCGAAAGCGTGCTCGCAAACGGCGGCGATGGTGTCGGCCTCTACCGCACCGAGTTTCTCTATCTCACGAACGATCACGAACCGAGCGAAGAAGAGCAGTATCAAGCGTATCGACGCACGCTCGAACTCCTCGCGGGGCGGCCTTGCACGATTCGAACGCTCGACCTTGGCGCCGACAAGTACACGCAGCAGCGCGCACACGAACCTGAGCGAAACCCTTTCCTTGGTCTTCGTTCGATTCGCTACTGCCTCCAGAATCGCGAACTCTTCAAGACGCAACTCCGCGCGATTTTGCGCGCGAGTGCTGCGGGTCCGGTCAAGATCATGTTCCCGCTGGTGTCGACTCTGATGGAGTTGCGACAAGCGAAGATGATCTTGAACGATGTTTGTGAAGAGCTCGATGAAGAGGGCATCCCCTTCGATCGCGCGATCCAAACCGGAATCATGATCGAGGTGCCGAGCGCCGCGCTGATGGCGCGCGCATTCGCCGACGAGTGCTCGTTCTTCTCGATCGGCACCAACGACCTCATCCAGTACACGCTGGCGGTCGACCGCGGCAACGAGCGTGTTGCCAATCTTTACACAGGCGCGTCGCCGGCGGTCCTGTATCTCGTGAAACAGGTGGTTCGAGCGGGCCGTCGCGCGGGTATCGACGTGTCGCTTTGCGGCGAGATGGCGGGCGAAGCGATCTACACGATGTTGCTGATCGGACTGGGAATGCGTACACTCTCGCTTGTCCCGAGTCAGATTCCGCTCATCAAGCGCGTGATCCGATCGGTCGACATCCCCCACTGCGAACAGTTGGCCCGCCGGGTTGGCTCGTTCGATTCCGAGCGGCAGGTGCTCAACACCCTCCGCGACGAACTCAGGAAAATCGATCCCGACTCGTTCGGCGGCTGGATGGCCGAGTGAACGAACGCCCCGCAAATGGGCGCGGGGTCGAAAACACAATAAAACTGAGGCCGTGAACAGTCCTGTGAAGTGATCTGTGAAGTCTCGCGCAACTCAAGTTGGACCCGCCACAAGTGGCTCCTCGCGACACACACAGCACAACATAGAACGGGCAACTTCTTGGTTTAGGCGGTCGTTCCGCCTGCCAATCGGGATGAACGGTCGCGCATTTCGCTCCTCGCGCACGCTTTCAAAGCGTGAAACAGCGTGAGACAGACGGAATCCGCGCCCCCCGGACGGTCGGACGAAGGCAGAACTGGCGTATCGCCGCTTCGGCCTTCAACGGGAACTTTGCGTGCGCGCCGCGTACGCCCCTCGCGCCTCGCGCGAACGGTTTGCGGCGATGCACGCGATGCAGGTGCTCGGGAGTTCAACTCTCGAGCAGCCGAGCGACGGAGAGCCTCAGCGTTCTCCGCCTCGGACGATTCGCACGAACGCTCGTGCGAACGCCTGCGCGCCAAGGCGCGGTCTGTGCGGAGTCGTTCCGCAACCGCTCGCCTCAGGTTCGCTCCCGCCGACCTGCCACGCTCCACTCGGAGTGATCCCATTTGGCGATCCCAAGTGGAGCAGCCCGACTTTTCACGCCTCGCAATCTGGAGCAATCCAGAGAATCGGCATTGGCGATGATTGATCAGAACGGTGCGAGCGAGTCAGAAAACAAGTTTGAAGCAAGCCATGTCGTGGAAAGCCCAATCGATGGCGACCCGCGATCGACGCATACGACGAATCCACACGCGTCCGACACGGGTGATGCCACGGCAGCGAATCAGCGGCTCGATGGAAACGCCGATTCGAATGAAAACCCCGAGTTTGACGAGAACCCCGGCATGGGCTTCGGATTCACCGAAGCCGATGACCTCGCTGCCGAGCTCGCTGCGGCGAACATTCTGTCCGTCGAGATTCCGAAGCATCACGGTTCATCGA
>JBJOHQ010000243.1:0-4547 GCA_046047595.1 Planctomycetota bacterium
ATGTACATGATCAACCACGGCCTCTCGACGGGCGCGCTCTTCCTCTGCATCGGCATGATCTACGAGCGCTACCACACGAAGAACATGGACGAACTCGGCGGTCTCTTCAAGAAGATGCCCGTCTGGTCGTTCTTCATGGTGCTGTTCACCTTCGCAAGCCTCGGCTTGCCTGGACTCAACGGCTTCGTCGGTGAGTTCCTCTGCC
This sequence comes from Planctomycetota bacterium, assembly GCA_046047595.1. GTDB lineage: Bacteria > Planctomycetota > Phycisphaerae > Phycisphaerales > SM1A02 > QWPT01. Next base: position 206 of record JBJOHQ010000243.1, read on the forward strand.
TCATGGGTTGCTTCATCGCCGAGCCTGGCGCGACGAATCACCCTGGAATGCTCGGTCCTTGGTGGGCGTTGATCGCAGGAACGGGTCTCATCCTCGCTGCGATGTATCTGCTCATCATGCTCGGCAAGTTGGTGTGGGGGCCGCTCCGCGAGCCACACGGCGACGGTCATGGCGATGCGCACGGCCACGGCAGCGCGCAGGATCACGGCGGCTCGAACGCCGCACACGGTTCGACGCTGCCGCGTGACTTGAGCGCACGCGAAATCGGCATTCTTGTGCCGCTCGCGATCGTCTGCCTCGCGATCGGTCTCTATCCGAAGCCGATGCTGGAAGCGATCACCCCGAGCGCCGAGAAGGTGCTCGCGGGTTACCCAACTTTGGTGACGGAGTACGCGGCGAATGGCTCGCTGCTTCCAGCGACTGGCGCTCAGGCTCCTGAAGTTGCGATCGCGGATGTTGTCACCGCGACCGAGCCCACATCGCGCACGAATGAAGTGAGTCAAACGCGCTGAGCGCGATCCGGAAAGCACTCGTCTCCCATGTCGGATACCACCATGATTTCCTCGCTGCTCGCCGCATCAAACATGTCGTCCAAGTTGACGCTGATTGCGCCTGAGATCCTGCTCTTCGTCGGATCGGTTGTCGTTGCGGTCCTCGGACTCGCGCGTTCGACGGCTGTTCGGCGCGCCGTACCAACCGTCACCGCGCTCTTCTTGCTTGGCTCGATCGGCGTCACCGCGTATGTCTATCGCACCGACGCCGTCGAAACGAGCAACCTCTTGCTCCCGCAACTCGGCGGCTTCGTGAAGGCTCTGATCGCGGTGATCGGCATTCTGCTGGTCATGATCGCTGGCCCTGCCATCGATCGCCGACTTGAAGAAGCGTTCGATTCGGGCGGCGCGGCGTTCGATCCGATCCGCGTGATGCGCGGTGAGTACTTCGCGTTCTTCCTGCTCTCGCTCGCTGGCACGATGCTCATCGCGAACGCGAATGACCTCATTTGGCTCTTCCTCGCGATCGAACTCTCGAGCCTGCCGACCTACGTGATGGTCGCGGTGAGCCGCGGAAGTCGTCGCGCGCAGGAAGCTGCGGTGAAGTACTTCTATCTCGGTGCCCTTTCGGCGGCGACGTTCCTCTACGGCTTCGCGCTCCTTTACGGCGCGTCGGGCACGCTCGACCTCGCCGAGATGCGCATGGTCTTCGCGAACATGCCGGAACTCCCGACGCTTGCGATCCTCGGCGGCGTGATGGCGATCCTCGGCATCGCTTTCAAGCTCGCGGCAGTTCCAATGCACTTCTACGCGCCCGACGTCTACGAAGGCGCTGGCTCACAGACGACGGCGTTCCTCGGCTTCATGCCGAAGATCGCCGGCGCGGTGGCGCTGATGGTGCTCCTCGGCGTCTTCTGGACGCCAGCGACCGACGCCTCTGGCGCGGCGACCGCAGTTCTTCCCAACGCGATTCTCGCGACTCTCTGGATGATCGCGGTGCTCACGATGGTGCTTGGCAACATCGGTGCGCTCCTGCAGCGCAATGTGAAGCGCATGCTTGCGTACAGCTCGATCGCGCAGTCGGGTTACCTGCTGATCGGAATCGTGACCGGCCCGGGTGCTGGCTACAACTCGATTCTCTTCTACCTGATTGGTTACGGCGTGATGAATACCGCGGTCTTTGCGGTGCTCGGTTCGCTTGAGCGACAGGGCGAAGAAGTCGAAACGCTCGACGACCTCTCCGGTCTCCGTCAGCGCCAGCCTGCACTGGCCTGGATGCTCGCGCTGAGTGCCATCGGCCTCATCGGTATTCCTCCGCTCATCGGTTTCTTCGGCAAGCTTGCCCTCTTCGCGGCGGCGATTGACCACGGCCAGACTGCGCTTGTCATCATCGCGGCCGTCACGACCGCTGTGAGCGCGTTCTATTACCTCCAACTCGTCGCGGTACCAATGCTCGGTAGCCCCACCGCTCGTACCGACGCGGTTCACGCAGTCCCGAGTTCGTGGCCGCGGATTGCGGCGATCGTGTGTGGTGTCGGCGTGCTCGTGATGCCGCTTGCGGTTGAACGGCTCGTGACTGCCTCAGGCGCGACCGAAGTACCCACCGTCGAGTCCATCGAGGCTGCCGCGGCTGCCGTGGAAAGCAATGTGGAAGGCGACGCGGTGGACACCGCAGCGCTGAACCAAGCCACCGACTCAACTGGCGCGGAGCTCGCTGTGCGCTGACAGGTGGCTTCCGTGTGCGGGCGTCGTCGGGCGTCGTGCGGGGGTCATTGAGTCGACGTGCGCGGCACGAGAATCGCCACAGCGGCCACTCGGCGAAAACCACCCCAGACAGGCCAATCGAAAAACAAAGACGTCCCGAGCAATCGGGACGTCTTTCGTTTTGAACGCGACCGGCAGGAGTCGAACCTGCAACCCCGAGCTTCGTAGGCTCGTGCTCTATCCAGTTGAGCTACGGTCGCAACCGAGGGGCAAAGTATACAGAGTTCTGGGCAGACGTAAAGGGCCCTACGCGGCTGACTTTCCCTCGTTTCGTGACATTGCCACCGTCAGCCAGCTTCGGCCACGACGAGTCACGATCAGCCACGACGAGCCTCGATCAGCAGTCACCCCAAGCCGCGAGAAGCGCCGCCAGGTCTGCCGCATCGACGCTGCCCGAGCCATCGATGTCACCGGCACCCGCGGCTCCCCACTGGCTGAGCATGGTCGAGAGATCCGCCGCATCGACCGCACCGTTCTCGTCGAGATCCGCTGGGCACGGAGGCGGTGGCGGCAATTGCTTCTCGAAGGCACCACGATCGACGATCGGCGCCGTGCCCGCTCCTGTGTCGGTGACGGTTGGGTCGTTGATGAAGCGCGGATTGAGGTCAAAGTCGGTCGTCACGCCCGCGGGGACCATGCTGTTCGAACCCGAATCAATCGCCGGCGATGCCGCCTGCAGGCGGAAGTCGCGCGCGGCTTGGTTCACGAAGAGCGGATCAACGTTGAGGTTCGCGGTCCCTGTCGCGCCACCTTGCACGATCGAGTAGCTCACGGTGTTTGTGCCGCCCGACGCAGTGATCTGATTCGCCGCGGAGGTGCTGCCACCAGGACCCGTGTTCGCATACATGATGCAGTTCGAGAACGTCGACGTTCCACTCGTATTGATGATGCCGCCCGCGAGTGTCGTCGCGTTGTTCGCGACAAAGGTTGAATTCCGCGCGGTCACGGTGCCCGAGTTTCCGATCCACAAAGCGCCGCCACCGTTGGAGCCCGTTGCCGTATTGCCCGTGAAGACGCAATTCGTGTACCGCGTCTGCGACGTGCCAAAGGTTTCGCACGCACCCGCGCGCGAGGCAGAGTTCCCTTGGAACCAGCAACGCTCGAAGGTCACGGTCGTCGTATTCATGTCGAACGCGCCGCCGTACGTACCACCGACATTGTTTTCGAAGCGGCAGTTTGTGAAGGTCGCACCCGCTTGGAGGATGTAGCCCGCGCCGCCGCCGAAGGTGCAGCGGTTCCCGGTGAAGATGCAGTTCCGAATCGTCGGGCTACCCGAGCCCGTCACGATGATGCCGCCGCCCTTGTCGTAGTTCGACGCGGTCGCACCGTTGGCGTAGCCGCCCTTGATGGTGAACCCATCAAGGATCGCAGTCGCAGTGGCCGCCGAGCCAACAAACACGTGATAGCTGTTATCCGTGAGGTTCGCCGCGCCATTGTCGTTGCCGAGCAAGTCGCCGGTCACGATGCATGGGTTCGCAACATAGTCGCGTTGCGCGAGTTTCCCTTCGCCGCCCGCGAAACCGCCGTAGATCGCAACGCCCGTCTTGAGCGTCAAGAACACGGTGCGCGAGGTTCCGGTCGTCGGCTTGTAGGTGCCGTCGGCAACCCAAATTTGGTCGCCCGAAACGCTCGCCGTAAGCGCTGCCGCGAGGCCGCCGACCCCTTGGTAGGCGTCTGCCCACGAAGTGCCGTTGTTGGCGCCCGTCGTCAGATTGGCATCGACGTAGCGAACCGCCGCATGCGCAGAGGTCACAGTGAGGAAAATCGACGCGCACGCAGCGCTCGTAAACGCGGTAGTCTTGAGGTTCATAGGTTTGAGCTTGGGTTCACTGTCAGGATTGCTGCGCACACTTGGAAAACCAGCGAGTGCGCCTTTGCGAATGTAACCCAAGGATCGCGAACGCCTACGCCTGAATCTCAAACTCGCAGGAATGCCAACTCAAACGCGCGTTCGCGGACCCTCGAGCATCGAAGCCCGATCGGAACACGATCGGAAGATGATCGGAAAATGACCGGAACATGACCGACACCCGAGAACCTTCACCTGATCTCTTCGAAGGCCCGCCCCGTCGGCGCAATCCGTTTGT
>JBJOHQ010000244.1:0-8785 GCA_046047595.1 Planctomycetota bacterium
GGTTGATCGTCGCGAGTGAGGACGAGGAGACGGCTGAGGCGAAGGGCTGAGGCGAGGGGCCGAAGCGGGAACTCAACGGAACACTCTTGACCGCTGAAAACCCTGTCTTTTCGATACTCACGGCGCTCGCTGATCCACAGCGTGCGCGAATGTTGCGGCTTCTCGAACGCGAAGAACTCGCGGTCGGCGAACTTGCATCGGCGTTGCAACTTCCGCAGTCGACGATGAGTCGACACTTGAAAGCACTCTTCGAAGCTGGCCTTGTTGTGAAGCGCGCCGAGGGAACCGCGATGTTCTATCGGCTCTCTGCCGACGCGCTTGGTACGGCAGCGCGAACAACGTGGGAACTCGTTCGCGCGTCGCTTGGTGAAAGCGCAACGCACGCTGGCGATGATCTTCGCCTTGCGGAAGTGCTTGCCGCGCGACAACCCGATCCGAAGGGCTTCTTCGGTCGCGTCGGTGGCGAGTGGTCGGACTTGCGTCGCGGGCTTTTCGGCGAGCGATTCGTCGCCGAAGCGATGCTCGCGCTCTTGCCGCGCGAGTGGAACGTCGCAGATCTCGGCTGCGGAACTGGCGAAATTGCCGCGGAAATCGCGCCGTTTGTTGGTCGCGTTGTCGCGATTGATCGTGAGCCTGCGATGCTCGATGCTGCGCGTCGACGATTGCGTGGTGTTGCGAATGTCGAGGTTCGTCGCGGAGATCTCGCCGATCTTCCTGCTGAAACTGGCGAGTTTGATGCGGCGGTTTTGTCGCTTGTTCTTCACCATGTGCGCGAGCCAGCCGCGATTCTCGCTGAGGCGCGACGCGTGCTTGTCAAGAGCGGCGTCTTACTTCTCATCGACATGGTGCGGCACGATCGCGCGGAGTACCGAACGACGATGGGGCACGAGCATCTTGGTTTCAGCGAGGCAGATCTTGAGGGGCTCGCGAGCGACGCGAAGTTCACGCTTGATCTCTATCGACCGCTGCGACCAGCGATTGATGCGAAGGGGCCAGGGCTCTTCGTCGCGCGGCTTGTGAAGTAGCGCGGCTTGTGAAGTAGGGCGGAGCGCCGCGCGGTTCGTGCATGCGAGTGCATCGCGACGGGGTTGCGCATGACTTGCCCATGACTTGCGCATGACTTGCCCATGACTTGCCTTTGGTTTTGCTCGTATTCCCCGTGTTTCTCATGAAAAACGCCGACGGCCCGCGTGAACGAGCCGTCGGCGAATTTCGAATTTCTACAGCGCGCGATGCACGACTGCGGCCCCGCGATCACTTGATCACTTTGCCGCGTCGATCTTCGCGAACGCGGCCTTGGGATCGGCCTTGATCGGGCCAGCGCAGCCATTGCAGCACGCGCGCACGAGACGACCGTTGACGACGACATCGACCGCGCCTTCGCCGAGTGGCTTGCCACTGATTGGGCAGGTCGTCGCCTTGTAGGTTGGCTTCTGCTTCGCGATCACCGCAGCGTCGTATTCCTTCGCGTACTTCGCTGGATCCTTCGTGAATCGCGCAACGCACTTCTTGCAGCAGAGCTTGTAGACGCGGTTTTGGTAGACGACGGTCTTCGCGCCCTCGTCGATCTTCTCGTCGGTCATGACGAGGCAGCCTTCGAGCGGATACGCGGGCGCGGCCTTCACGATCGCTTCGTCCATCTTCGCGAGGTACTTGGATGGGTCGGCCTTGAAGGAGGCTTCGCACTTCGCGCAGCAGAACTTGACTTGCGTGCCGTCGAGGTTCTTGTCCTTCATGCCCGTGAGGACGGTGGTGACGGCATCTGCGCCGAGTTTCTCACCGGAAACGGCGCACGTATCGAGCGGATACGGATCGCCACCAAAGGACTCGCCTGCGACGGGTGCAACGGGCGCCACGGTCATGGCGATGGAGAGAGCGGCGCTCGCGACGGCTGCGAGGCTGGCGAGAGCGAAGGAGAACGTGTTGCGCATCGTGTGGTTTTCTTTGGAGATGGGTGGGTAGACGAGTGAGCCTCGGAACCGACGGACGACAAGCGGCAACTTGGGTGTGCTCGCCGTTGGCGCTCCATGCCAAGGCGCGGATGGTACGGGGAGCCGAACCTCAAGGGCGTGGCACGCGTGCTGCGAACGCGTTCGAAACCTCGCGACGAAGTGGGGGAATCTGCATCGGCGCGCTTGCCGCCGCCGGTCCGGAGGGGTATTCTGCCGTTCATCCGGATGAATGGATGAAAGGGCGCGGATCGCCCGCGGGTCGTTGTTCGCAATGTTGTGCGGCGAGGCGACTCTCCAGTACTTCCGGCTTTCCGTCACTCGCTCCGAAGGGCGCGTTGCACTCGCGAATCAACATGACGACCGCACCATCCACCATGAAATCGAAGACCTCCTCTAAGTCGAAGGCCTCAGCTGAACCCTCGACCTTCCTTGATACCGGGCTCGTCCTTCTCACGAACCCTGCGTACAAGGTGAAGTGCACTGCGCCAGAAACCGTGCGATTCGGCCGCAAGGAAATCGAACTCGCTGAGCACGAGATGCCAGGCCTCATGGCTCTGCGCGCGGAGTTCAAGGGTCGCAAGCCGCTCAAGGGCGCGCGTATCTCCGGCTCGTTGCACATGACGATTCAAACGGCGGTCCTCATTGAGACGCTCGTTGAACTCGGCGCAGAAGTTCGTTGGGCTTCGTGCAACATCTTCTCGACGCAAGATCACGCTGCCGCTGCGGTCGCGATCGGCAAGGGTGGCACGCCTGAGAATCCAAAGGGCGTTCCAGTCTTCGCGTGGAAGGGTGAGACGCTCGCCGAGTATTGGTGGTGCACCTACCAAGCGATGAACTGGCCAGATGGTCAGGGCCCGAACATGATCCTCGACGACGGTGGTGACCTCACCCTCCTCGTCCACAAGGGTTTCCAATTCGAGAAGGCGGGCAAGGTTCCGGCTGCGAAGCCGACCGATGTCGAGGAATACAAGGTCATCCTCGCGCTTCTCGCTGATCTTCACCGCGACGCAAACGGCATGTTCGGCCGCATCGTGCCGAATATCCGCGGCGTGAGCGAAGAAACGACGACTGGCGTCCACCGCCTTTATCAGATGCAAGAGCTCGGGCAGTTGCTCTTCCCAGCGATCAACGTGAACGACGCTGTGACGAAGTCGAAGTTCGACAACCTCTACGGCTGCCGTCACTCGCTCGTGGACGGCATCATGCGCGCGACCGACGTCATGCTCGCCGGCAAGACCGCGCTGATCCTCGGCTACGGCGACGTGGGCAAGGGCTCGGCACAGAGCCTTCGCACGCAAGGCTGCCGCGTGATGATCGCGGAAGTCGATCCGATCTGCGCGTTGCAGGCTTGCATGGAGGGTTACCAAGTTGTGACGCTCGAAGATGTCATCGACACATGTGACATCTTCGTCACCGCGACGGGCAACTGCGACATCATCACCGCCGACCACATGAAGCGGATGAAGGACAAGGCGATCGTTGGCAACATCGGTCACTTCGACAACGAAATCGACATGCTCGGCCTCTCGAAGGTCAAGGGCGTGCGCCGCGTCAACATCAAGCCACAGGTGGATGAGTGGGTGTTCGCTGACGGCAAGTCGATCATCATCCTCGCGGAAGGCCGACTGCTGAACCTCGGTTGCGCGACCGGTCACCCGAGCTTCGTGATGAGCGCAAGTTTCACGAACCAAGTCATGGCGCAAATCGAGCTCTTCAAGAACTCGAAGCACTATGGCAAGACCGTGACGACGCTTCCGAAGCACCTCGACGAGAAGGTCGCTCGCCTCCACCTCGAGAAGTTGGGCGCGCGCTTGACGAAGCTCACGAAGAAGCAGGCCGAGTACATCGGCGTGCCAGCGGAAGGTCCGTACAAGCCGGATCACTACCGCTACTGAATGGCATGCGCTGCGCGGGCAACTTCAGAGTTGCGCGCCGCGGCTTGACCAACAGAAAGTGACCGACAGAAAACGCACACGGCCCTCGCAAACGCGAGGGCCGTGTCGTTTCTGTCACCCACATCGGTGCACACCCACATCGGTGCACGTGCCGTGCACCGTTTGGGGGTGGGTTTAACGGTTGGCGTCACCACCCCGCGCCGCCCACTTCTCAAGCAACTCCCGCTCACGCGCCTCGCTGATGCCAGGCTCGCGACCGCTCCCCCAATCCGTTCCTGCAGGAAGCGTCGGCTTCGTCTCGAGATAGTCAGCGAGCGTGTCGCGTGCGGTTTCCGCGAGTGGTCGACACTGCAAACCATGTGCGAGCGCTTTCGAGATGTTCGCACGGCCTGCGCCCGCAAACTCCGGTCCTTGCGGGATCCACAGCGGCAAACCCATCCACGGCGCGACTTGCTGTTCGAGTAGCCACGCCTCGTCGATCCACACAAACTCGACGGGGTCAGAAACGCTCGCCTTGATCCCAGCAAGCATCTCTTCCATCGTGAGCGGTCCTTCGGGGCCATTCGCGATGTACGTTCCGTGATGGCCATCGGCGACCAATTTCAACTGGAACGCCGCGAGATCGCGCACATCGATGAACTGAACGCGCACGTCATCTGGTTTCGGCGCACGCGGTGCGAGCACCTTGCCGCCTCGCGCGATGCGTGCCGGCCAATAGGTAAATCGTCGCGTGTCATCGCCAGGACCCACGATGAGCCCAGGGCGCACAACGCAAGTCTTCCCAGGGCACGCAGCTTCAGCCGCTTGCTCGCACAACGCTTTGAGCGGGCCGTACGTCATGCCCGTGATCTGCTCGATGGTCGGGTCGTCCATCGTCGCGACAGGCGTCGACTCGTCCGGCGCGATGGAATTGTCCATCCACACGGAGACCGTCGAAACGAGTTGATACATCTGCGTCACAGGCGCGAGCAACTCCGCCGACGCCTTCGTGATCCGCGGCACGTAGGAAGAATTGTCGATGACTGCATCAAACCGCTCGCCAGCCTTCGTCATCTCGGCAACAAGCGTCTCGAGGGCCTTGAGCCCATCACCCTTCTTCGGATCGCGGTCGCCCTTCAACTGGCGAACCTTCGCGTAGCGGTCGCCCGCGAGGCGGCCCGGATCAGTCTTCCCACGATTGAAGGTGGTGACTTCCCAGCCCTTCGCAAGAGCTTGATCGACAAGATGAGGTCCGAGGAAGCCGGTTCCGCCGAGGATGAGGATGCGCATGGGCCGCAGCGTAGTGGCGAAGCCGCGAACAGGTTGCGCGATACAGTGCGCCCGTGGCACAACAAACAACTCCGCAACCAACCTCACGGTCCTCGAGCACTCCGTACCTCCTGGTCGGTGCGTTGGCACTGGTCGCGACAGGGGTCTACTTCAACCTGAAGGGCCGCGACGAGGATGCGAAGTCGGGCTCGGCTGGGGCATCGGCGCGAGCGTCCGGTGAAGATGGCGCGAGTTCAGGTGCGGGCTCGGGCAGCCGCGTCCGCAAGGACGAAGACCCGAACTCACCGCGGCCGCGCGTCCGCGTTACGCCAGAGAAGATCGAGCTTGGTCGAGTGACACAGTGCGGCGAACCGTCGGTCGCCGAAGTGACGCTCATCAACGAGAGCAAGGTTGCGGTGAAGGTCGACGGCTGGGTCGCGACATGTGGTTGCGTATCGGTCCTCGCGGAGCCGGGGTTCACGCTTGAACCGGGCACATCGCGCGCGCTTCCTGTGCGCGTCGACCCAACGGGTGTCGGTGGCAAGAGTCAACGCGTCGATTTCCGCCTCGACGGCAACGCGCTCGGCGGTCGTGTGCGCATCGACTACGACGTCTACAGTCCGATCCGCACGATGCCGAGCATGGCGATTCGCCCTGAGAAGGGCACGGAACTGCTTCTCGAACTCGAGCGCGCAACGCCCGAAGGCGAGCACATCGCGACACCGTTTGAAGTACTTGCGGTGTTGCCACCGATCGGCCGTCCGTGGAAGGCCGCGGAAGGCGAGCCGCCGCTCGAGCCAGGTTGGGGTGGCGTCATCGTCGACTTTGCGGCGGTCGATGAACTCGCGGCGGATCCGGCGAGTCGCTCCGATCCAGCGTTTGAGTGGCGCGGTGACGGCGCGGACGCGCGTTGGAAGACTTTCGAGTTTGTCATCCGAACCGACGACAGTGTTTGTGGCGAAATGCGCGTTCGCCTGCGGAACGGTTGAATGTCGCGCACACCGATGCATTGACACACGCGCGAAAGAAACCACGCACGAAAAACCACGCACGAAAAAACCACGCGCGGGATCTCCGCGCGTGGTGTCGTTTCATGGGTTGGTCTGTCGCCTCAGTTTGTCGCGTGCGTTTCTCGCGACTCTCGCGATTCCTCGCGATTCCCCGCGATCAGCACATCTCGACAAGCATCGTCACCGCGTTGCCGCCGCCGAGGCAGAGCGAGCAAATGCCGCGCTTTCCGCCAGTGCGCTTCAACTGATGAATGAGCGTCACGAGTACGCGCGCGCCGCTCGCGCCGATCGGGTGACCGAGCGCAACGCCGCCGCCACAGATATTCAACTTCGACTCGGGGATGCCGAGTGGCTTGATGTCGACAAGCACTTGTCCCGCGAACGCTTCGTTCAACTCGAAGAGGTCGATGTCCGCAACGGTGAGGCCGTTCTTCGCGAGAATCGTTTCGATGCCGATCTTCGGCGCGAAGAAGAGATCCTTCGGTGCGCCGCCAGCGGTGTTCGAGTCGATGATGCGCGCGAGCGGCTTCGCGCCGGTCTTCTTCAAGCCTTCCTCGCTCATCACGAGCACCGCCGCGGCGCCGTCAGAAATCTGGCTTGCGTTGCCAGCGGTCGCGGTGCCTTCCTTGCCGAACGCGGGCTTGAGCTTCGTCAGGCCTTCCGCAGTGGTGTCGCCGCGGATGCCCTCGTCGGCGTCGACGCCCACCTTCGACATGCACTGTTCCGCGGAAAGTGCCACGATTTCAGCCTTGAAGTGACCGGCCGCGGTCGCCGCCGCGGCGCGCTGATGGCTTTGCGCAGCGAAACGATCTTGATCCTCGCGCGTGACACCGTGCTTCGCGGTGATGTAGTCGCACGCGCAACCCATCGCCCACTTCTCAAAGGCGCACGTGAGGCCGTCGGCCGCCATGTGATCTTGCATCGTCGCGGGGCCGTACTTGACGCCGCCGCGCATCTGCATCATGTGCGGCGCGAGATCCATGTTCTCAACGCCACCAGCGAGAACGACGTGGTTGTCGCCCGCGCGAATCGAGCGCGCGGCCTGCATGACCGCCTCGAGGCCAGAACCGCAGACCTTGTTGACGGTCACGGCGCTCACCGTGTCGGCGACGCCCGAAAGGAGCGCGACCTGACGCGCCGGATTCTGCCCGACGCCTGCTTGCAGAACGTTCCCCATGATGCACTCGTCGACATGGGCGAGGGCGTTCGGGCATTCCGCGAAGAGTGCCTTCGCGACGTACGAGCCGAGGACGGGCGCGGGGACTTTGGCCAAGCCGCCCATGAACTTTCCGATGGGGGTGCGGCGGGCGGCAACGATGTAGGCGGCTGGACGGGCGGTCATGGATTTTCCTGACTGGGATTTTCCTGAGTGGGAGTTCCCGCGCGGGGTACCGAGTTGAGAGGAAGGGGCCGGAAGGGCCCAGAAATCTGTCACGAAACCAAAGGGACGTTTCGTCTGCACGAACCCCCGTGGGGGCGCCGATGATAGCGACCCCGCGGCGACGGCTGCCGCGGCTCGACTTGGCCCTCCGTCCGCCTTCTCCGAAGGCACTCTGCGCGAGCCTGTTATGCCACACAACGAACTTTCCGAAAACCTGATGAGCCTCCAGAGCCACATCCTCTTGGAGGAGGCACGGCACCCCTCGGCGAGCGGTGACTTCACGTGGATCATTAGCGCGATTTCGCTCGCGGCGAAATCAATCGCAAACCATGTGCGTCGCGCGCGACTTTCGGGCGCGATCGGGCGGTTTGGCGAAGTGAACGTGCAGGGTGAAGAGCAGCAGAAACTCGACGTCATTGCGAACAAGGCGCTGATGCGTTGCCTCGGCACGCGCGCGTCGGTCGCCGTACTCGCAAGCGAAGAAGACGACGAGCCGTCGATCCTTCGACGCGGCAACGAAGGCGGAAAGTACTGCGTGCTCTTCGATCCGCTCGACGGAAGTTCGAATCTCGATACGGGCGTCGGCGTGGGCACGATCTTCTCGATCTTGCGCAACGACCCGACGATTCCCGACGCGCAAGAAACAGTGTGCCAGCCGGGAACGCAGCAAGTCGCGGCTGGCTACGTGCTCTACGGGTCGTCGACGATCTTTGTCCTCACGACCGGCAACGGCGTCGCGCTCTTTGAACTCGACCCCTTCATCGGATCGTTCCTTCTCGTGAAGGACAAGGTGCGCATTCCCGAATCGAACAAGGTCTACTCGGTGAACGAGGCGTACGCGCCGACGTTCCCCGAGCCCTATCGCAAGTATCTCGAATGGGCGCACGCGAGCGGCTATTCGTCGCGCTACATCGGTTCGATGGTGGCCGATGTGCATCGCACGCTGCTCACGGGTGGCGTCTTCATGTACCCGCCGACGAAGAAGAATCCCGAGGGCAAACTTCGATACCTCTACGAAGCGAGCCCGATGGCGTTCATCATGGAACAAGCGGGCGGACTCGCGTTTTCAGGCGCCAATCGCACACTTGAATACAAACCTTCGAAGGTGCACGAGCGCGTGCCGGTCTTGCTTGGCTCGCGCAACGAAGTCGAGCGCGTGCGCTCGTTTGGTGGGTGAGCGCGGGGCGTCCCGGAGCTCAGACCATCGAGCCTCGACGATGGACAGAGAGACTTCGCGCGATCGGCCAACTGCTTGAGGCGATCTGCAGCGTTCATCCGTGACCTCGTTTGTGGACGGGT
>JBJOHQ010000245.1:0-2647 GCA_046047595.1 Planctomycetota bacterium
CCCGTCGTCAAGACGCCGCGGCTCGACCAACTCGCGCGCGACGGCGTGCGCTTCACGCGCAACGCGGTGACGACGTCGATCTGCGGCGTAAGTCGCGCGACGCTTCTCACCGGTCAGTGGATGTCGCGCCATGGAAACCGCGGCTTCGCGATGTTCGCAACGCCGTGGAGCGAGACTTTCCCCGCGCAACTCCGTGCGCATGGCTATTGGGTCGGCCACATCGGCAAGTGGCACAACGGCAAGTTCCCCGCGGCGGAGTACGACTCGCCCGCATCAGCACTCGCAAACGGAACACATTGGATTGAAGAGCCACGGATCACGCAATCCGATGGAAAGCGCATTCATGTCACCGAGAAGAACGAGCGCGATGCGATCGACTTTCTGCGCGCGCGACCGAGCGACAAACCATTTTGTTTGACGGTGGCGTTCTTCGCGACGCACGCGGAAGACGGCAACAAAGCGCAGTACCTGCCGCAGCCCGCGAGTATGTCGCTCTACCGCGATGTGACCATCCCTGTGCCGCCAACTGCGAATGAGGCCGCGTTTCGCGCGTTGCCGCAGTTTCTCGCGAATGACCGAAACGAAGGCCGAAACCGCTGGAAATGGCGCTTCGATACGCCGGAGCGCTACCAAGAGTCCATGAAGAACTACTACCGCCTTGCGAGCGAAGTCGACGCGACGTGCGGCCGTGTGATCGACGAACTTCGCGCGCAAGGTGTACTCGATCGCACGCTCGTGATCTTCACGACCGACAACGGCTACTTCCACGGCGAGCATGGACTCGCCGACAAGTGGTATCCATTTGAAGAGTCGATTCGCGTGCCGCTGATCGTGTGGGATCCGCGGATGCCTTCCGCGCAGCGCGGCACGACGAGCGATGCGCGCACGCTGAACGTCGATCTTGCGCCGACGATTCTCGCCGCCGCACACGTCACGCCACCCGCAGGAATGCAGGGCCGCGACATCGCGCCCATCTATCTCGATGCGCATCCACCTGTGTGGCGCAGCGAGTTTTTCTATGAACACCCGATGCTTACGAGCCGCGATTTCATACCGGCGTCGGAGGCGGTCGTCGGCGAGCGCTGGAAGTACATTTTCTGGCCCGATTGGGGCGTCGAGCAGTTGTTTGATTTGGAACGCGACCCGCTTGAAGAGCGGGATCTCGCGCGAAACACTGCATTTGCCGCGCAACTGGAAGCGATGCGCGATGCGTTCACACGATTGCGCGCAGAAGCGAAGTGAGTCGGCGCGCGATGAGTCACTCAGGATGCGTCGTCTCGGGAAATGCTGCCAAAATCGGCGCGATGTGCTTCGCGTATCGACGCCAGCGGCCGATGCCTGCGCGATTCATCGGTTCGCGCACTTGGTCTTGTGACGGCGTCAAGACGGCGCGCGGCGATTCGTGGAATTGCAAACACCCGGGATGAGGCTCGAGCTCGAGAAACTCAAGTATGCGCGCAGTTTCGCGCGCTTGATGTTCGACGAGATCCTCATAGCGCACGTGGAGAAAGCGCGTTTCGGGGCACGCGGTCGGTAGTACGTTTTGCCAATGATCCATGAGTCGCGTGAAGCCGCGATGCGCGTGGACGAGTGTGTCGAGTTCGCACGCCCACGGAAATCTCTTGACGTTGAGTGGGTGCTGGTGAATCGAAAGTAGGCAATCACGCGGATCGCGATCGATGCGAATCACACGCATTCTCGGAAGGATGCGCGCAAGCCAGCCAAGTCGATATTCAAGGCCGAGTGCTTTGTTGACAACGCGCTTGCGAGGTGGCGCGCATGCGTTGCACATCTCGAAGTACGCCGCTGCTTCGCGAGCAAGATCCTCGAGGGTTGGTTGTCCGCGACGGAGTGCTGCCAATCGCTCGGCATTTTCAACGATCACATCCGTTTGCTGTTGTTCGCCAACCCCACACGCATCCGGATGACTTGCGATGATTTGTTCAAGAAGTGACGTGCCAGACCGCGGTAATCCGACGATGAACACGGGGCGCTCATGGTCGGATGATTGATCGATCGGCGCATGGGTCGATTCGCTGAAAAAAGCGCCATGCTGTGTTGCGATGAGGTCATCGATGCGCCGATCAAACATTGCAACTTCGAACGGCGGGTGTGGGAGCGCATTGCCGAGCGCAGCAGCGGCGAACGCTGCATCAGTATTGCCTCGGCGTTCTTCGGCGCGCGCCAAGTGAAACGCAGCTTGCCAACGAATCAATGCGGGCAAACGCGTGTTTTCAACAAGTGGCCGCAGTGTGATGCATGCGGCATTGAAATCACTCTCGTAAAGTTCAATCTCACCGCGATGCAGTGCCGAGAAGAATTGAAGCGATGGACGCGACTCCCACTGCTTGAGCAGCGCGCGTGCGTCGTTGAGGCGTCGCGCGCGAATGAACGCTTGCATTTCGAATCGACGCGCATCGAGTTCGACTTCTGTATCGCGTGAACTGCTTGACTTCCCCGAGTTCGCAGCTCGAATCGCTCGAGCTGCTTCGAGCGCTTCCTCAAACCGACCAAGTTGCAAAAGCGCGCGAACGCGAAGCAGTCGCACCGCGAGATCGCGCGGGGTCTGCTGCAGTTGAGCCGCAGTTGCACGCTCCACGCGCACATTGTCGTTGCGAATGACCGCAATCTTGACACGGAGATCTGC
>JBJOHQ010000246.1:0-3288 GCA_046047595.1 Planctomycetota bacterium
AGTTGGGCCCTGAGGGCACAGGCACGATCGTGAGTATCGAGCCAGTCTCGAAGACGCTCGTCGTGAGCGGCCCACCAAGCGTTTTCACGAAGGTCGAGCAAGTGGTGCGTGGTGTTGAAGGCGCTGCGCAGCCGTCGACGACGTTGCGTGTGTTCAAACTCAAAGTCGCGAAGGCAGAGACGCTCGCGCCACTCGTGCGCTCGGCGCTCGAAGGTCGGCTCGCGCAAATCGAACCAACGCTCGCAGGAAAGCCAGGCCGAGTGCTTGATGTTGCGGCCGATCGACGTTCGAACGCGCTGATCGTGAGCGCTCCCGATGCGTTGATTCCTGTGGTCGAAGAATTGGTTCGGCAACTCGATGATGGCAGCGCTTCGGCGGGTTCGACCGAGCCAGTGGTTCGTGTGCGACCGCTGTCGTACGCCGATGCAACGCAAGTGTCCGCGAGTCTCTCGCAAGCACTCGCAGCAGCCACAAATCCCACGACCCGCGAACCGCTTTCGGTGAAGGTCATTCCAGCAGCGGGCGCGAATGCGCTGCTCCTTGTTGGTCCCGCGATCGACCTCGATGAAGCGGAGAAGTTGGTTGCGCCGCTCGACGAACGCCCAACCCTCGACTCTGTTGATGCGAAGACGTTTACGTTGACCAACGCAGATGCTTCGCGCATCGCGCCGCTTGTGCAGCGGCTCTTGAGTGATCAGCAAGAAACAGACCCACGCATTGTGCTTGAGCGCATGCGTCGCAATCGCGGTCAAGCCGACTCGACGCCACCAGTTCGTGTCGAGGCAGACACGCGCACGAATGCGTTGATTGTGTCGGGCGCTGCGCGCATCATGAGTGTCGCGGAAGGGCTCATCAAAGAGCTCGATCGCGAAGGTGATGCAACCTCGCGAACGTGGTCTGTCTTCACGCCGTCACGCGCAGCGGTTGCTGGGCTTGTCGATGAAGCGCGTCGCATTCTTGATGCCACCAATTCTTCGGGGGTCTCGCGCGTTGAACTCTCGGCGCTTCCTGCGTCGGGCACGATCGTCATCGTCGGAACGGCGGATAGTGCAGACAAAGCGCGCACGCTGTTGATCGAACTTGATCAAAAAGCGTTCGCGACTCCTGAAGCCGATTTCCGCGTTGTTCAATTGAAGAATGTTGCGCCGGATGTCGTTGTTTCTGCGTTGAGTGCGGTGCTTTCAGATCGTTCGCGTTGGCCGTCGCAGCTTGTTGCTGCGGCGAAAGCAGGCGCGCCGATTGTTGAGCCCAAGTTTGTTGCTGACACGCTCAATGCGCGTGTGGTCATCACCGCGCCGACGGATCTCATGCCGATTGCATCAAAGGTGATCGATGAACTCGATCGCGCGCGCGACGGCGATCGTCCAGCGGAGATTCGCGTGTATCCGCTTTCGCAGGCGAGTGCGCCTGATGTTGCGAAGGCTGTCGAGCAGGCGCTCGCTGCGCGCGTTGCGACGCAATCGAACGTACGAAAGCCGTCGATCGCTGCTGAGCCAACAAGCAATGCGCTCGTTGTTGCGGCAGATCCAGCGCAGCTTGATGAGGTTGACGCAATCGTCCGCACGATCGATGTGCGTGGTCCGCGCGACGCGGCGCGCGTTCGTACGGTTTTCCTGAAGAACGCGCGTGCGGCGCAGATGGCACCGCTTGTTGAGCAGTTGCTTGCAGGTGAAGCGCGACGCGTAGAGCGCACGCGGCCATCGGGTGCGGTGGCTGCGGTCGAGCCGACACTGCGTGTCATTGCGGATGAACGGCTGAATGCAGTCATCATGAGTGCAACGCCGGGTGCCCTCGATGCAGCGGAGGAAATGCTGCAGCAACTCGACGTTGCGCCTGGGCGTGAGACTGATCGCGTCGTGCGCGTTCTTGCACTTCGCAATGCCGATGCCGCAGAAATCGCGAAGAGCCTGATTGATCTCTTCGAAACCGATGACGGAACCGAGACTCCACCGGTCATTCGAACGAACTCGGCAAGCAACAGTTTGCTCGTCCGCGCGACGGAGAAGCAATTCGCCACGATTGAAGAGATCGTGACGAAACTCGATGGTACGACCGTTGCGGGAGCGCGCACGCTGCGTTCTGTTCCGCTCGATCCCTCAAAGGGCGACGCCGAGGACATGGCGCGACTATTGCGGCGATTGATGGAATCGTCCGACGCAGATGTCGAAGTGATTTCCGTGGAAGAACTCCTCAAGCGCTACGAGCCTGAGGCGAAACCTGCAACAGGATCAAGCGCGCCACAGAACGGCCAATCGCGCGTATTCCCATCGGAAGTGCTTCCTGCGCGTCCGTTTGTCGCGCCAACATGGCCATCGGTGCTTCCTGCGCGGATGGCGTTTCTCACACTCGCGTTCGCGCAAGTTGCTCCCGCGGGAAACCTGACGCCTCCTGTTGCGGAAGTCGCTCCGAAGAACGTCGTTCCATCAAAAGGGGACGAAGACCTCGCGCGAGAATCCGGCGGAGTGACCGTCGCCGTTGATCGCGATTCGAATTCGCTCGTGTTGCTTGGTTCGCAACGTGAAATCGAGCGTGCGATGCGGTTGGTCGAGCAAGCATCGAAGGCGTTGCCGGGTGAAGGCTCGCGCGTGCGCGCGATCAAGTTGCCTGCGTCAAGCGATCCGGTTTCACTTGCATCTGTGGTCGTTGGGGCTGTCGCGCGCATGACGCCAGCAGGTGGTGTTGCAGGCGATCTCGCGAAGCGTGTGGCGATTGTTCCCGATCCAGAAACACGCTCGCTCCTTGTTGTCGCAACCGATCGCGATTTCGAATCCGTGGGTCAGCTTGTGGCGACGCTCGCGCGCAGTCAGCAAACCGAGACAGTGGTCGTCAAGAGTTACGTGTTGCGTAGTTCAGGTGCGGATCGTGTGGCGGAGGCCTTGCGCGCTGTGACGACGCAGGCTGGAGGTGCGCGCCTCAAGGCACTGACCATTACGCTCGCTGGCGACATGGCCGGCGGAGCGGTTGATGAGCTCGCGTTTGATCCGTCGAAACTCCGCGTGATTGTCGAGAAGGGAGCGAACGCGATTACGGTCGTTGGTTCGCCAGAAGCGATTGCATTCGCTGATCGTTTCGTAGCATACGCCGACCGCGAAGAGCGCGCGATTGCGCCGGAAATGCGGCTCCTCCCGCTGAAGCATGCGAAGGCAAGCGAGCTTGCGCGCACGCTCACTTCGATCTTCGCGTCGCGCGGACGATCGCTCTCGCAGCAGGGCATTGTTGTTTCGACGCCCGAGTTTGCAGCCGATGAGCGTACGAACACGCTCGTCGTTTCCGGTGGTGCTGAACTCG
>JBJOHQ010000247.1:0-2567 GCA_046047595.1 Planctomycetota bacterium
GAAGTTCCTTCAGCAGTTTCACGTAGAGTTGCGCCGCGAGCGTGTAGTCGCGTTCACGATGCGCAGCAGCGATCGTTCGACGTAGGACGAGTTGCCCCTCGGTTTCCTTCGAATCCGCACCCGAGCGCACGCGGCCTGCGATGACGCCGGTCGTGCCGCCGAGTCCGGCCGATTCCATCGCCAATCGCATCTCACGACGACGGCGCCACTGTTTGAAGAGGAAAAGTGCGTCGGCGTCATCGCGCGCTAAAAGCCCCGAGGCGAGGAGTGCAAGTCCGATCAAGAATCCGAAGACGATCCCACCGAGGTGAGCGAGCGTGGCGATGCCGGAGTTCGCGACGCCCGACCAATCGACAATCGTGCGCGCAACATCAAGCGCCACGGCGAACGCCATCATCCACTGGATCGACACTTGCCCCGGCACAAACTGCGGGATCGCGATGCCGCGCACGTTGGCGCGAGGGTAGAGCGCGAAGGCTGCACCGAGTAGCGCGCTGGTCGCTCCGCTCGCGCCGATCGCAGGTGCGAACCCCTGCGCAGGGTCGAGCCAATGTCCGATCCACGCTTGAGCGATGCCAGCGGCAGCGCCGCCCGCGAGGTAGATCGCGAGAAATCCGAATCGACCGAGTCGGCTTTCAAGGACCACGCCGAAGGCCGCGAGAAAGAACATGTTCGAGAGAAGGTGGAACCAGCCACCGTGCAGGAACTGATACGTAATCGGCTGCCACCACTCGAAATACTTGTACGAGATGGCGTACCGAGTCAGGATTTGGACCCGATCGGTGACCTCCGCGGGTGACGTCGGACGGCTGTCGGTCAGCAAAAAGCAAAGTACGGTTGCGGCGACGAGAAGCGGCACGAACAAGGGGCGATGCCCGCCGTCTCGATCGGTACCCGTCGGGATCAGAAACATAGGGCGGGATGATACGGGCCGAGCCCTCAGGTTTGACCGCCCCACGGTCGAGACGGGCGCCGAGAACCGTTGGAATTCCGCGAAGGCGCAAGGTGACGTGTTCCCCTCCACACGCCGATTCGCTAGCATCGACATTCTTCGCAACCGACGGGCTGTTCCGCGCGAAGGGCGGCCGAGCCGTGCCTGCGTCAAACTTGCGCGCGAGCTCGGAGAGAATCGACGCCTCGCCGCGCATGGAGTGCTGATGGAGTGCTCATGGAGCGAACCGTGGCCGACGAGTACAGAGCCTAGAGAGAGTTTGAACATGTCCGTCGCTCAGACCCAGCCTCAAATCACGATCACGACCCTAAGTTCTAACACCATGTCTACGACGTCTACGCCCGCCGCACCTGCCGCTCCGTTCTACGACAAGGGTCTCGCCAACACCGTCGCCGCCGACACGCAGATGTCGTTCATCGATGGCGGAAAGGGCGTCCTTGAGTACGTCGGCATCGACATCGACACCCTCGCGCGCAATTCGACCTACGAGGAGACCGTGTATCTCCTTTGGAATCGCAAACTGCCGACGAAGGCTGAACTCGACGCGCTCAAGAGCGCGCTGCAGGCGGAGTACGAGATTCCGGACGCGATCTACGACATGATCAAGTCGTTCCCGAAGGACGCCGTGCCGATGCACGCCCTTCGCACGCTGGTGTCCGCACTCGCGCTGCATGACAAGGACGCTGAGTCGAGCGAAACCAACCCCGCGGGCATCGAGCGCGCCAAGCGCCAGTCGCTCCGTTTGGTTGCGAAGACCCCAACTCTGATCGCGAACTTCGACCGTCACCGATCGGGCAAGGCGTTCGTTCGTCCCGACAAGTCGATGGACATCGCAACCAACTTCCTTTGGATGTTGAATGGCGAGACGCCAACCGACGCGATGGCGAAGGGCCTCGATATCTGCTTGATTCTGCACGCGGATCACGGGCTGAACGCGTCGACGTTCGCGGCGCGCGTCACGATTGCGACCCTCTCCGACATGTACAGCGCAATGACCACCGCGGTCGGCACGCTGAAGGGGCCTCTCCACGGCGGCGCGAACGAAGAAGTCATGATCATGCTCGACGAGATCGGTTCGATCGAAATGGTCGACGACTATGTCAAGGGCAAACTCGAGCGCAAGGAGCTCATCATGGGCTTCGGTCACCGCGTCTACAAGGCGTACGACCCGCGCGCGACGTACCTCAAGACATTCGCGAAGCAGATCGCAACGGACACCGGCAACTTGCGTCTCTTCGAAATGAGCCAGCGAATCGAAGGCATCGTGCTCGCTGCGAAGGCCGACAAGGGCATCTTCCCGAACGTCGACTTCTACTCAGCCACGACCTATCACTGCCTCGGTATCAAGACCGATCTCTTCACCTGCATGTTCGCGTTGAGCCGTATGTCGGGTTGGTGCGGTCACTGCATCGAGCAGTTGATGGACAATCGTCTCATTCGCCCACAGGCGAAGTACAACGGCCCTCACGCGGCGACGTATACGCCGATCGCGCAGCGCTGACGTCACCCGAAGCGCAGCGAGTCGCGGTAGCGTTGAGCACAAGACATACATGCATGAAAAGGCCTCGGTTTTCGCCGAGGCCTTTCTGTTTGATTCTTTGGAAACTTCCTCGGA
>JBJOHQ010000248.1:0-3001 GCA_046047595.1 Planctomycetota bacterium
CCCGAGTTTGACGAGAACCCCGGCATGGGCTTCGGATTCACCGAAGCCGATGACCTCGCTGCCGAGCTCGCTGCGGCGAACATTCTGTCCGTCGAGATTCCGAAGCATCACGGTTCATCGAGTCTCACCGACGACGGCGAACTCGCTTCTGCAACGGAGCCTTCAAACACAACGGACGGACACCTCGAAGCGGACAGCGGCGACGATGAAGAAGCGTTCGCCGACGCGGAAGATGCTGCCGCCGCGTACGCGCGCGCCTCGATGCGCGATTTCGATCGGCCCGCGGATGCGGAACTGACGGCCGAAGGCGATGACGAAACCATCGCACACCGCGGCGAGAAGCCAAAGCAACTCGTCGTCGTGAACGACATTCCCGGCGAAGAGACGCGCATCGCGATTCTCGAGCAAGGAAAGCTCGCGCAGTTCTTCACCGAGCGCGCCGCAACCTCGACCAACGTCGGCTCAATCTACAAAGCGCGCGTTGTGAACGTCGAGCCCGCGATTCAGGCTGCATTCGTCGATTTCGGCGAGGGCGCGAACGGCTTCCTTCACATCTCTGACCTCCATCCGAAGTACTTCCCGAAGAAGCACGGTCACGATGAAGATGGCGACGGCGATGAGAAGGTTCGCACCGAGAAAGTCGGTCGCAAGATTCCGCGTCGCGCGCGTCCGATGATGCAAGAGGCACTCAAGCGCGGTCAAGAAATCACCGTGCAGGTGCTCAAGGAAGGCATCGGCTCGAAGGGCCCAACCGTCACGAGCTACTTGTCGATTCCAGGCCGCTTGCTCGTGATGATGCCCGACATGGATAACGTCGGCGTTTCGCGCAAAGTCGACGACGAAGAAGGCCGCCGAAAGATGCGGAAGATCCTCGATTCGCTCGATCTTCCGAAGGGCTTCGGCTTCATTCTGCGCACTGCTGGTTTCGATGCGACGCGCACGGAACTGGCACGCGACGCGCAGTACCTCACGCGGCTTTGGCAAGTGATGGAGAAGCGCATGAACGCGGTTGGCGCGCCTTGCCAACTGTACGCCGAGGGCGACATTCTCCTGCGCACGATTCGTGATTCGATTGACTCCTCGGTCGATGGCATCGTCGTCGACAGCGAGAGCGCATTCAGCCGCGCACGCGCGTTCCTCGAGGTCGTTGCACCAAAGGCTGCCGCGAAGGTTCACTTCTACGACCGTCGCCGACCGATCTTCCACGCGTTTGATGTCGAACGACAGGTCGACTTGATTCATGCTCGCGAAGTGCCGCTTCCTTCAGGTGGCGCGCTTGTGATCGATCAAGCTGAAGCACTTGTCGCCATCGACGTCAACTCGGGCCGCTCGCGCAGTGCACGCGACAGTGAAACCAACGCGTATCAAACGAATCAAGAGGCAGTCGATGAAATCGCGCGGCAACTGCGATTGCGCGATCTCGGCGGCGTCGTCATTTGTGACCTCATCGATATGCGCGCGTCGAAGCATCGGCGCGAAATCGAAGAGCGATTCAAGAAGCATCTTTCGCGCGATCGCGCGAAGACCACCGTCAGTGAAATCAGCGAGTTCGGCATTCTCGAGTTGACGCGTCAACGCATGCGACCAAGCCTGCGCAAGACGCACTACATGGATTGTCCGCACTGCGCGGGTCACGGCGAGATTCGCATGCCCGAGAGCGTTGCCAGCGACGCGCTGCGCCGCATGCAACTCGTCTTCGATATGGAGCGCGTCGCGCGACTTGAACTCGTGTGTTCCGCGAAGGTGGCTGCAGTTCTTCTCTCCCGCAAGCGCCGCGCGATGGTTGAACTCGAGGATCTCTTCTCGAAGAAGATCGACGTGCGCATCAGCGAAGCCATCGCGGTCGATCGCGTAGACATCTACGCCTACGACGATCGCGGCGCCGATGTCGATCTCGACAAACCGCAACGCTTCCAGATGCCGGCGCTCGCGAGCTTCCCAACCGAAATCGACGAAGACGACGAGGATTCTGAAAGCGGCAGCGGAAGTGCGGACAGTCGTTCGAGCGAGGAACGTCAAGGTGGTGGCCGCCGTCGTCGTCGTCGCCGTCGGAAGCCTGCAGCTGCAGACGCGACGTCGATCATTCTCTCGGGCGGTTTCGACGATCTCCCAGAGATCGATGAAGCGGAGCCAAGTTTCGCTTCGGCGCTTGAACGGCAAGAGGCTGCGAAGCGTGAGGCAGAACGCGCCGCACGCGAGGCCGCCGCTGCGGACGATGAGGGCGATGAAGAGGATTCGGACGACGCTGAAGGCGCGTCAGGCCTCGATGGCGCTGATCGCAGCAGTGAGCAAGGTGAAGGCGGAGGTCGACGTCGTCGTCGCCGTCGACGTCGTGGTCGTGGTGGACGAGACGGAAGACCAGATCGAGATGGTTCTGGCGATGCACAGCATGCTGAAGATGGCGCGCCGCGCGAGACTGCGGCACCGTCGAAGCCTGTTGCTCCGCCTCCCCCGCCACGCGAACCAAGCGACCCAATTCGCGTGCATGCCCTCGCGAAGGAAATCGAACTGACGAGCAAGGAAGTGCTTGCGAAGTGCGCAGAGTTGGACATCGAGGTCAAGGGTCACCAGTCGATGCTGACTGGCGAGCAAGGCGATGCAATCCGCAAGGCGTATGGCAAGCCGCCGTTTGACGTTGTGGAGGTTGTTGAGCCCGTAACTGAACCCGAAGTGGACTCAACGTCGGAGGGTTCCGAGGGCGAGGGCGGCGAGGGTGGCGGCCGACGAAAGCGTCGCCGACGTCGCCGCGGCCGTGGTCGCGGTGGACGCGATGCGGACGGTCGTGCACCGAACGCCGATGGCGATGGTGCTCGAGCGACGAGTGGCCCGGATGACGCCGAAGACTCGGATGATTCGAGCGAGGCTGGATCGGGCGAGGATTCCGACGATGATCGCTCGGACGACTCAAGCGAGAGCGATGACGCATCAAGCGATTCGTCCGATGAATCCCCAAATGGAAGCTCGGATGATGATCGTGGTGAGGGCGGAGGCCGCCGTCGTC
>JBJOHQ010000249.1:0-9910 GCA_046047595.1 Planctomycetota bacterium
TCTTCGCTCGTGATCTTGATCGAGCGCACCGTCGACTCGCCAACGTTCTCGGCGGCGTAACGCTGGATCGCCATGAGCGTGATCTCGCGCGCCTTACCCTTCGCTTCGCGCTCGGCCTCATCGAGGAGCTTCTGCCGCAGCGCGGAACCGTCGTGGGCGGCCTCTTCACGCACTTCGGTGAGATAGAGTTCGCGCGCCTCTTCGCGGGACAAGCCCGACACCTTCGACAGCGCGCCGCGCAGTTCGGCGCGCGTCCGCTCGTTTTCGTCGTTTGCGCGCTTCAATTCATCTTCTTGGCGCTTGAGATCGGCCTCGCGGGCGTCGATCTTCGTTTCGCGTTGACCGATCGACTCGAGCTTCTTGTCGAGCGTTTCCTCGCGCTTCGCCGCGCGGGCGAGGCTCTCGTCGAGTTTCGCCTGCGTCGCCTTCGACTCACGGTCGAGCGTCGCGCGCTTTTCGGACGCGGCCTTCTCCGCCGCAAGTTCCACCTCGCGCGCCTTCTTCTCCGCTTCGCTGCGCATCGCGTCAGCGGCGAGTTCGGCTTGCGCCTTCGCATCAGCGAGCATGCGGTCAGCCTCAGCGCGCGCGGCCTTGATGCCGCGACCCGACGCAAACGTGAGAATGACGATGCCAACGACGGCGCCAACGATGAGTGCGATGCCGGCCGCGATCAGAATCGCGGCGATTCCAAAGTCACCAGCGCCGGAACCAGCTTGAAGCAGAATGGACACACGAGCCTCCAGTCGAATGAGACTGCTCGCCGGGTGCCTCCTGCACCGGTCCTACCTGCGACGTTTGTGATCGATCGAGTTGTTTGAGTCTTGTCGCGCGCGTCTCTCTCAGGCCCTCAGGATGCGTGGCCGCTTTGTGCCTCGCTCATGCCAAGGTGGATGGCATGAAAGGCGCGGCCCCACGAAACCCCAGCGCGCTGCAACCTACTCGGCGTGCCTCTCGGCTTCCTTGTCGGCGTGCGGCCGCGACGGTCGTCGCGTGCGCTGTCCTGTGTTCCAAACGTCGCGACCAGCGCGCCGTTGGCGGGAAATTGGAATGAAAGAACACTCACAGAAACTGAACTCAAAACGGGTGCCCCGAAAGAATTGGGTGGGGCGTTATGCTCGGTCGATCTATCCCGATTTGCGCGTTGGGGATACCGCAGCGCATCTTGGGGGACTCGTGCGGCGGGTTGAACCGACACCTCGTCCTGCAAACGGTCGCGAACGGCAAGGCCTGTTCGACGAGCCGGAAAAAGACAGACGGCCAAAGTCGCCGTCCGGTCCGCGTCCGCGGACAATGTGAAGTATCGACACCTTTCCGAAACTGTCAAGGTAGGATGCAGGTCCGCATGACCGGCTTCGCGACGTGGCTCTCGAATCTCCTGCCGACGAACCCGATCGCGGTCCGTATTGTCTCGGGCGGGTCGAAACGGTCGCGGCACCTGCTGCTCCGGTCGGGCTACCTCGCGATCATGATCGCGGTGCTGCTTCTCGGGCTTCTCGGTGGTGACGGGTCGATGAAGCAACTCGCGACTCGCGGCGCTGGTGCGTTTTCGGTCGTGAGCTTCGGGCAGGTCCTCCTGATCTGCGTCCTGACCCCGATCTTCATGGCCGGCGCGATCGTGCAAGAAGCGAGTCCGCGGACGTGGGACATCCTCCTGACGACCCCGCTCGGCAACCTTCAGATCGTCCTGGGCAACCTCTTCGGGCGGCTCTTCTTCATCCTCGCGTTGCTCTTGTCGACGCTGCCGCTCTTCGTCCTGACCCAGTTCTTCGGCGGCGTCCCAGGCGGCGCGATTCTCACGAGTTACGCGATCGCGGCATCGAGCGCGCTCGTGGTCGCCACAACCGCCGTCACGCTGTCGGTCACGCGCAGCGGTGGCAAGCGCGCGGTTCTCGTCTTCTACGCGGCCGTCGTGATGTATCTCTTCGCGACGTATGCCGCCGACGCGTACTTCCGCACGCAAGCGAACATCGGCGTTGGTTCGGGCGCCACGCGCACGACGATTCTGACGGCGTTCAACCCGTTCCTTGCGCTCGAAAGTTCACTCCAATCGACGAGTTACGTCGCGTACGCCGCGAGCGATGTGCCGTTTCCGCCACTCGCGCCGCTCTACACGAATCCGTCCGCGAGTTTCTGCGTGATCTGCGTGCTCGCGAGCCTCGCCATGATGATTTGGTCGACGCTCCGCTTGCGGGTCATCGGTACACGCGGCCCGCGCGTGAGTTGGTGGAAGGCGGCGTTTGGTGCGGGCGCCGGTGCAACGGGAACGCGCGAATCGCGACGCGTCGGCGCAAACCCAATCGCGTGGCGCGAGCGCATGCTGCGCACCCAATCACTCGGCGGCCTCTTCGGACGTTGGATCTTCCTGGGCCTTGGCGCGTGCGTTGGATTTGTCCTCTGCGGGCTCCATCGCGGCGGCACGATCGACTCGTCGGAACTCCGCCTTGCGCTCCTCGGCGTCGTCGGCGCGGAAATCGTCGTCGTCCTCCTCACGGCGGTCAGCCTGAGCGCGACCGCGGTGAGCCGCGAACGCGAAGACGGCACCCTCGACATTTTGCTGACGACACCGATCCAGCCTGGCCCGTATCTCTCGGGCAAACTGACGGGCATCGTGCAGTTCTTGATTCCAATGCTCGCGGTGCCGTTCGTGACGCTCGGTTCAGTCGCGATCTACGTCCTCGCCAACGGCTTTGGCGCGAAGCAGGGCGTCACAATCACGCAGCAGGTCAATCTTTCGACCGTAAGTCTTCCGCTGATCATTCCCGAAGGCGCGGTGCTTGTTCTCATCAATCTCGTGGCGGCGACGAGTTTCGCCATCATGATCGGATTGCAGTGGTCGCTCCGCACAAAGGGCACCATCGGCTCCGTGATGGCGGCGATCGGCATCTTGGGTGCAATCGGGCTTGTGCTTGGCGGTTGCTCGGCCGCGTTTGGCAGCGGCGTGCCATACGTCGGTGCAGCGATGGCCGCGATGAGCCCGCTCAACATTCTCTACGCGACGGTCGACCCTGCGGTCGCGATCAGCGCGAGCGTTGAGAACCTGCCCGCGGCGCGCACGAGCCTCATCGTCGGCACGATCGCGTCGGCCATCGCCTTCTCCGCGATCTGCTTCGCAATGCACGCGGCGATGAAGAAGAACTTCATGATGACCGTGCGACGACTCGCGGGTACGAATTGAGTGAATTTGGAGACGCCGACGCGCGTCTTCGCATCCACGCGCTCCGCTCGTTGCCGTGCGGTTGAAACAACACTTCACCTTTGGAATTTGCCCATGCTCTCGACATCGCTCGCCTTCATCGCCGCAAGCACTCTTTCGCACGCCGCCCTCGCGCCGCGAAGTGAAACGGAGAAGCCAAGCGTGGGCACATCGCTCACGGTCTACTCGTCGGCCGATCCTGCGGGCTTTGATCCGCAGCAGTTCATTCAGCAGCAGCGGATGAGCGGCATCGACAATGTTTGGGGCGTGCCGGGTTTCGGCGTGGTGAAGTCCGTGCGCAAACTCACGATCCCGAAGGGCCGCGGCGAACTCGCGTTCACCGATGTTGCTGCGTGGATCGATCCGACGACGGTTTCGTTCGTCGATCTTGATGACGCGAAGACCACGGTGCTCGAGCAGAACTTCCAGTTCGATCTTGTGAGTCCTTCGAAGTTGATGGAGCGCTTCCTCAACCGCGAAGTCACGCTCGCGGTGCCGCTCGGTGAAGGTGTTTCGAATGTCACGGGCACGCTCCTCTCGGCAAATCAAGGCCAAATCGTGCTGCAAACCGCACAAGGCGTGAAGATCGTGCCGATGGCGGGCGCGCAAATCGTGCTTGGTGAACTGCCGGGCGGGCTACTCACGAAGCCGACGCTTGTGTGGAAACTCGCAAGTGAAACCGGTGGCGAACACCTCGTGCGCACGACGTACCAAACCGCAGGGATGACCTGGCGCGCTGACTACAACATCGTCCTCGACGATGCCGACAAGAGCGGTGCGATCACCGCGTGGGTCACGCTGATGAATCTCTCGGGTGCGTCGTACAACGACACCGAGTTGAAACTCGTTGCGGGCGAAGTGAACAAGGTCCAGCCAAGGATTGGCGGAATGGCGCGCGGTATGCGCATGGAAGCGTTGGCGATGGCGGATGGGGCAGGCGGCGGCTTCGTTGAAAAGGAATTCAGCGACTTCCATCTCTACACGCTGCCACGCAAGACCGATGTCTTGCAGAATTCCACGCAACAGATCGCGCTTTTCCCGCCGGTTGCGGGCTTCAAGGTGAAGCGCGAACTCACGTTTGATTTTGCGGGCGGCATGATGGCGCCAGGCGCCCCGATTCTCGATCGCGACTTCGGCGTCGCGTCGAAGCAGAATCCTTCGATTCTCGTTTCGTTTGAGAATAAGAAAGACAACAGTCTCGGCATGCCGCTGCCCGCGGGCAAGATTCGCGTTTACAAGGAAGACTCGGCCGACGGCACACTCGAGTTCGTCGGCGAAGATCTCATCGCGCATACGCCGCGCAACGAGACCGTGAAGATCCGACTTGGCGAAGCGTTTGACGTGGTCGGTGAGCGCACGCGTACGGATTTCACCATCGACAACGCAGCGAAGCGCATGACGGAAACGTTCCGCATCGAAGTGCGCAACCAGAAGTCGTCGGCGCAGAAGGTACGCGTGCTCGAGCGGCTCTATCGCTGGACAAACTGGAAGATCGAGAATCAGAACACGCAGTTCGAGAAACTCGATTCGGGAACGATCGCGTTTGATCTCGATGTCCCAAGCGAAGGTAAGAAGATCATCGAGTACAAAGTCATCTACACGTGGTGATGGGGTGTGTGGTGATGGGGTGTGTGGTGATGGGGTGCGCGGTGAAGGCGTGCGGGATGCATGAACGCGCGTCGATTGGTCGCGCAACGGGCGAGCCTTGATGCCGTGCGGCCGCCAATCGTTCCTTCACTCCACCTAAACACAGGGCTCACACGTTCTTCGCGCTCAATCAACGCCCCGCTGATCGCGTCAAGCGAACCTCCAGCTCAACCCTGGAGGTTTTTCATGCGATCGATGACTCTTGTCGCGGCGGTTTCCGCAGCTGCGCTCACGACTTCTTCCACCTTTGCTGGTGGCCCTTCCATCACGCTCAACAAACTCGCGAGCACGCCACGCGCTGGATACGACGTTGCGGGCGCCGAAATCGTTGCCTTCGACGCGGTGACAAATCGCGCGTTCGTCGTGAACGGGTTCACCAACGCGATCGACATTTTCGATCTCCAGATTCCAAGCTTCCCTGTGGCGGAAGGCTCGATTTCGCTGCTTCCGTACGGCGGCGGCGTGCAGAGCGTTGCGGTGAAGAACGGCAAACTCGCGTGCGCCGTGCAAGGTGTTGCGAAGACAGACCCTGGCTACGCGGTCTTCTTCGATACCGACGGCACGTTCCTCGCGAGCGTCATGGTTGGCGCGTTGCCCGACATGATCACGTTCACGCCGGATGGTTCGAAGGTTCTCACCGCGAACGAAGGTGAACCTGCCGCTGACTACTCGATCGATCCGGAAGGCTCGATCAGCATCATCGATGTGAGCGGCGCAACAATCACGCAAGCGAACGTCACGACGCTCGGCTTCAACGGTCTGCCCGCCGGAACGATTGACGCGTCGATCCGCGCGTTCGGCCCAGGCAACCCAACGATCGGCCAAGATCTTGAGCCTGAGTACGTTGCTGTGTCGGCTGATTGCACGACGGCGTGGGTTTCACTGCAAGAGCACGCTGCGCACGCGGTGGTTGATCTCACGGTGCCAGCAATCACGGCTGTTCGGCCGTTCGGCACGAAGAATCACGGCGCCGGAACGCCAAGCCTCACGGCCGCGACTTTCACCAATCCTCCAGTGCTCGGAACAACCGCCGCTGGTCAAGACATTCTTCTCGGCGGTTTCAGCGGTCTCTGGATCGACTCCGTCGATGCAACCACGGGTGTCATCACCTTCTGGGCAAACACTGATCGCGGACCGAATCTCGAGCCAGTGAACGTCGATGGCGACGCGGCGCTTGAGCGTCCATTCGCGCTGCCAGGTTTCCAGCCACGCATCGTGCAGTTCACCTACGACCCCGCAACGAGCGCGCTTGCACTCACGGGCACCATCTTGTTGCGCAAGCCCGACGGCTCGCCAATGACGGGTCTGCCGAACATCCAAGGCGCTGGAACGGGTCTCGCGTACACAGATGAGCAACCGATCGACCTTTTCGGAAACACCATTCCGAACGATCCGCTCGGCGGCGACCTTGAAGGCGTTGTGCGCACAGCCGACGGCAACATCTGGATGTGCGATGAATATCGCCCTGCGCTCTACAAGTTTGATGCGACGGGTCTCATGCTTGATCGCTTCGTGCCTGCAGGCTCGAATGCGTTCGGTGTGAACGTCGGCACCGAAGCGTTCCCTGCGGTGTATGCGCAACGCCGCGACAATCGCGGTTTCGAAGCGATCGCGGTGTGGGACAACTTCGTCTACTGCTTCGTGCAGAGCCCGCTTGATAACCCTGACGTTGCAAACGACGCCAACTCGAAGGCATCGCGTAACACGCGTATCGCGAAGTTCGACACGACGACGAACACCGTTGTTGCGGAGTACATCTATGTGCTCGAAGGTGGACAGAGCGACAAGATCGGTGACGCCTGTGCGTTTGCGCCGGGCAAGTTCCTCGTCGTCGAGCGCGATAGTTCGGTTGGCTCATCGTCTCTCAAGAAGGTCTTCAAGATCGATCTCGCAGGCGCGACCGATGTCTCGACGCTTCCGCCAGCGATCGCGGGCCCAGGTGGCACGCTCGACAAGATGACGCCTGCGCAACTCGCAGCGGCAGGCATCGTTCCGGTTTCGAAGACCGTGCACGTGGACCTGGCAGCAGTGGGTTACGCAAATTACGGCGACAAGGTCGAAGGCCTCGCGATGCGCGATCCTGCGACGCTCTTCGTCATCAACGACAACGATTTCCGCATGCCGCTCACGTTTGATCTCGCGACGGGCACGTTCCCCGCGAATCCGAGCGCAGTTCCAACGACGCTTGGCATGATTACGTTCTCGGGCAACGGTCTTGATCCAAGCGATCAAGACAGTGTGAATCGCATCGCCGGTTGGCCAGTGGAAGGCGCGTATCAAGCCGACGGCATGGCGTCGTTCGTTTCGGGTGGCCAGCAGTACTACGCCACCGCGAACGAAGGCGACTCGCGTGAGTGGGGCACGTTTGTCGACCTCACCACGATCGCTTCGGCAACCGTCACGCTCGACAAGCAACTCTTCCCTGGCCGTGATTGGTTGAAGGGGAACGCGCGTCTTGGTCGACTCCAAGTTCGCAAGGACCTCGGCGATCTCGATGGTGACGGCGACTGGGATCGCATCGTGGCAATCGGTTCGCGTGGCATCACGATTTGGTCCGCGAGCGGCGCGCGCGTGTGGGACTCAGGCGATTTCTTCGAGCAGTACACGGCGACGCAGTTCCCGCTGAATTTCAATGCAAGCAACACCAACAACACGCGCGACAACCGCAGTCGCGCGAAGGGCCCCGAGCCAGAGGGCGTCGCGTACGGAATGATTGGCTATCGCCCGTATCTCTTCGCGATCTGCGAGCGCATCGGTGGCATCTTCGCGTACTCGATCGACAATCCGGCCGCGCCTGTCTTTGAGGGTTACATCAACACGCGTGACTTCGCGTTTGCGACGAACACCGCTGGCGCAGGCGACCTCGGGCCGGAAGGCATCACGTTTGTCTCTGAACTCGACAGCCCGACGGGTAAGGCGCTGCTGCTCGTCGCGCACGAAATCAGCGGGACACTCGCGATCTTCGAAGTTTCGCGCGTCTGCGACACGCCTGGCGACATCAACGCAGACTGCTTCGTCGATGCCGCAGACCTCGGCGAGTTGCTCTCGCAGTGGGGCCCATGTGGCAAGGGTGCGTGCAGCGCAGACCTCGACGCGGATGGCGAAGTCGGCGCGTCCGACCTCGCGACGCTGCTCTCGAACTGGAGCTGAATTCCCCGCGAAATCTGAGTTCTTCGCCGGCCGAGGCAAGTCCTCGGCCGGTTTCTTTTTTTGGCCCGATTTGCGCGCGTGCCGCCGCGTGGCAGCCGCTTTGAACAATTTCTTCCACGATGTGAGAGAACACCGTCGCTCGCACGGACTCCTGCCGCCGGGGTCGTTCCCCCCGGCGATTTCTGAAGAGGAGTACCCATGCGACCGTTGTTTGTCGATCCCAAGCGGATCGCGTCGGCTGTGACGTCGGTTCCCGAGCGTGCTCGGATGACGGACCTCGCAAAGATCGCGACACTCGTCCAAACTTCCGATTCGCGATTCGATGCGCTTTCCGGCGCGAGTTCCGGGGCGCTTTCCGGGGCGCCCACCGGTGCCCGTCGCGAGTCGAACGAGAAACACGAAGCGTCACGCGGCGGTCGCAGCATTGTGATGCGTGCGTGCGTTGCGCCGCGCGTTCGACGCGATGCACTTGTCGCGGTGATGCGTGAACCTTCGCAGTTGCCGTCGCTTGCCACGGCGCGCTTGGTGGCGGGTCTTCGCGCACGCGGTGACGCCGTGCGCGTCGTTGAACTCCGCGAGCGGGAGTTTGCGGACAAGCTTCTGCGAGAAACTGTCACGGAACCGAGCGTCTTGCAGCATTCGGCTGACCACGCAAGAGTCTGCGTGCTCGCAGTCGATGCAAACGATCATGTGCATGCGTTGCGCGTGGATGCCGCAACCAATCCAGCACGACTTGGATGCGGACTCGTTCCTGACTTTACGGATCAAACCTTCGCAGAGACGCGTTCGCTTCCGATTGCAGCATCTGGCGTCGCGGGTGAACGTCGTCCAATCGCAGCGGTACTGCACGACGTGCGTGAATACGTGCGTCGATACGCGATGCCGAATCTGATCTTCGTCGATGACGCATTGAACAACGAAGACAACACGTTTGCGGCGCTGGTCGAGTCCATCCAAGAGCATGCAACCGGTGTGCAGTGGACGTGTTCGGTGCGCGTTGGTTCGGGTGATTCTGATGGGCTTTCGCGCCGACTCATGCGACGTGCCGCCATTGCGGGGTTGCGTGGAATTTTCCTTCGCGCAACCGATGAGCGTTCGAGCGTCCGTACTTGCGAACTTGAGAAATATGCGCGCGAAGCAGGAGTCGCGACGAAGAGCGCGGGCGAGGCTGAATCGTCGCGCCTTGTTGCGGTGGCTTCGCGCGTTCATGCAGCATCACGTTCCTTCGAACAATCGATGCCGCCAACCACTGCTGAGTTCCAAAGCTCCACGATCTCCCCAGACTGCATTCCGTTGAAGGATTGAGGAATTCAACATGTCACTCGACACAACTTTCCGCGTTTCTTCGGCCACGAATCCGCTGCGCCAGAGGCTGCGTTCGCTTTCACCCGCGGAGAAGCTCGCCGAAGCAGAATCCTTCATTCGACAGTTCTACTCGGAGAACAATGTGGGTTCCGAGGCCTGCGAAGCGAGGCTTTGCGAAGTTCGCGCCGCACTCGAGTCGTGCAATCATTACGAGCACACCGTTGAGGAACTTGCCTTCGGCGCACGTGTCGCGTGGCGCAATCATGCTCGCTGCATCGGCCGACTCTTTTGGAAATCACTCGTCGTCGTCGATCGGCGCGAAGTCACGGATCCCGCGGAAATCGCAGCGTGCTGCGCGGAGCATCTTCTTTCCGCACGCGGCGTGAATGCGAGCGATTCAGGCGCGTTGCCGACCTCCAGTGGCTCAGGTGGTATTCGTTCGACGATCACCATTTTCGCACCGGTGCGCGGCGATTCCATGCCTGCGCACATCGAGAGCCGACAACTCGTCCAATACGCGGGATATCTCGCAGAGGATGGCTCGATTCTGGGTGACCCCGCGAGCATCGAAGCAACACGCACCGCGATCGAACTCGGGTGGAACCCGCCAGTCGA
>JBJOHQ010000250.1:0-9042 GCA_046047595.1 Planctomycetota bacterium
CGATCGAGCTTCGTTTCGTATTTCCGCTTCATCTGACTTTGATGGCTCGTGAGGTCAATCGATCGACCGTCGATCCACGCGGCCGCGACGTCGCTGGTCAATTCGAGCGGATGACCGCGCGTCACGATGATCGTGGCACTCTTCAGCGGCTCGACCGTTCCGTAGCGCGACGCAATACCCGCGATCGCGCACGGATTTGCCGTCACCGCGCGCAACGCGGCTTCTGGATCGAGTCCGAATGCCGCAGCAGTTGCGGCGTGGTGTGGCAAGTTGCGTTCGTGCGCAGGTTCATCGCCGGTCGCGATCGAGAAGAGAATCCCCGCATCTGCGAGTTTCTTCGGAAGCGCGTACGCGGCATCGGTCGGCGCGTGGCGTTGGCTCGGAAGGCGATGAACACCATTCAAGATGACAGGAACCGACGCGGTCTTGAGAAACGGAATCGCGCTCTCGACGCCTTCGCTCCCCCAAATCACAGGGCGCATGCCGCGCGCGGTGATCCACGCGACGGCGCTTTCAATCTGCGCGGCACTTCCAACTTGCACGAAGACAGGATCTTTGCCCGAAAGAACATCGCGCATCGCTTCGGCGCGTTCGTCTTGCGCGACGGTTGGATCGGCGGCGCGCGCCGCGAGAATCGCCTTCATCTCGTCGAAGAATCGGCCGATTTTCTCGAGCTCTTCTTTCGCGCGACGTCGCTGGTCTTCCGGAGAACGACGCGACACAAGCGTGCGCGCGGGATCGACCATCGGCCACGTCATCACAAGACCGATCGAGCGATCGATGGTCAAGGCTTCCGGAGTCCATCCATCGAGTCGAATGACAGATGCGGTTCCCGAAAGCGTGCCACCATTCGGAACCGGCACTGCGAGCAGAATGCCTGCCGCGCGTGAGACGGTGAGCAAATCGCTGTCGGGATTGATCGCGACGGCGGGAACGGCTTCCGGTCGGAAGTCGCCGAACTCAAAGCGATCGTCGGTCGATTCAACCGAGAGCGTTTCAACGAGCCCGAGTGACGTCGGCATCGCGCAGAAGCCTGGCGACACGTGCATGCCTTTCGCGTCGAAAATCTCGCAGTTCGAAGGGAGTTCTGGAACGCCTGCGCCCACCGATGTGATGCGGCCGCCGTCGAAAATCACATGGCCATCTTGAATGACGGGTTGTGATTCGGTCGCGGTGTGAATCACGGCGTGGATGATCGCGATTGGTCGTGACTGCGCGGGTGCCGGCACCACATCCGATTGCGCGAAGGTGCTCGATGCGATCGCGCACGCAAGCGTTGTGGCGACAGTCGAAGCGAGCGTTCGAAGACCGCGCGATGAAGAGTTCGTGTGAAGAGTCATGCAAAACCTCATGGGTGGTCTCCGTCTCAGTTAATTTCCGCCGCGACGGGCACGATTGGGCTTGTGAGATTGGTGGTCACATTTGCTGCATCACCGCTCGGAGTAAGCACGTCCGACGATGGGCCGCAACCGCAATCACCTTGCTTGGTTGGGAATGGATCTTGTCCGCGCGCGAGTCGCAGCCAAATGAAGTCTTCGCGATCTTCAAGCATGCGCTCCAACAGCGTTGGCGCGCGGCCACCCGCGGAACCACGTCCACGTCCGCCACGCATGCCACCACCACCACCACCACCACGACCTTCGCCCTCGCCGCTCGCCGCGCGTGCTGCGTCGCCTGCCGGCGCGAGCGTCTTTGCGATCAGGTCGGCGCGCGCTGTGCGAATGGCCTCATGCTGCGTCGCTTCGAGAGAACGCTGATACCGACGCACGCCGTCGACCCACGTTTCTTCGCAGCGCGTGAACGCAGAAAGCGGATTGCCGTTCCACACTGCGAAATCCGCATCCTTTCCAACTTCGAGTGAGCCAGTGCGTTGATCGATGCGCAGTTGCTTCGCGGGGTTGATCGTGACGAGTGCGAGTGCTTGTTCTGGCGTCAATCCGCCGTAACGCATCGCTTTCGCGGCTTCCATATTCATGCGACGTGCGAGTTCATCGGAATCCGAGTTGAAACTCACAACGACACCCGCGCGATGCATGATGGCGCCGTTCCACGGAATCGCATCCATCACTTCGACTTTGTACGCCCACCAGTCGCTGAAGCTCGACGCACCCGCGCCGTGTGCTGCGATTTCAGGCGCAACTTTGTAACCCTCAAGAACGTGTTGCAAGGTTGCGACGCGGAAACCAAACTTCTTCGCTGTTGCGAGCAGCATGAGGATTTCATCTTGACGGTAACTGTGGCAGTGGACGAGCCGCGTTCCTTCGATGATCTCAGCGAGCGTTTCGAGTTCGAGATCTTTGCGCGGCGGCAGCGTGCGCGCACGCGTTGCCTCGTCGAGCGCGGCGTAGGCCGCGTGCTTTGCGCGATAGGCGCGCGCCGCTTCGAACGCGTCGTCCATGAACGTAGCAACACCCATGCGCGAACTTGGGTAGCGCGACTTCGAGCGCACGACGTTTTCACCAAGCGCGAACTTGATGCCGGCGGGTGCGCCTTCGAAGCGGAATTTCTCGGCATTTTCGCCCCAGCGAATCTTCACCACCGAATTGCGTCCACCGATGGGATTCGCGGAGCCGTGCAACTGATTGACTGCGGTGAGTCCGCCTGCAAGTTGGCGATACCACTCGATGTCGTTCGGATCGATGACATCACCAATCGTGACTTCGGCGGTGTTCGAGTGTGTGCCTTCGTTGACACCGCCAGAAATGCCTGTGTGACTGTGGCAATCGATGAGGCCGGGTGTGATGTGCATGCCGCGCGCGTCGACAACGGTCGCGCCGTCGGGCATGTCGATTTTCTCACCGATCGCCGCGATCTTTCCATCGCGAACGAGCATGTCTGCTGTTTGCAGCGTGCCCGCGGGACCTTGCGTCCAAATCGTGGCGTTGCGGAAGAGCACCGTGCCGCTGAATGGCTGTGCAGTCAGTCCGAATTCACCGAGTGGGAAAGGAAGAACGTCTTTCCAAAGCGTCGACTTGTCGTCTTTCGGTGCGTCGGATTTTTTCGTGTCGTCCTTCCTGGCTTCGTCTTTCTTAGCTTCATCTTTCGTGGCGTCATCTTTCTTCGCGCCGTCTTTCTCACCTTCGCCGCTCTTTTCCGACTTCGATTCAATCGCTGCATCTGGTGGCATGCGACGCAAATCAAACGTGAAGCGCGTACCCGCGAGATTTTCGGCGGTAAGCACCGCGCGCTCACCAACACTCGCGATCGCGATACGCAATTCGCCGTCGAGACCAAATGGCGCGCCGTCGATCATGCCGCTCCAGCGACCGTCGGAACTCGTCGTCTTTCGCGCCGTTGTTGACGCGCGACCGTCGCTCGGATTCTTCGACTTTGGCGCAGTTTCGCCCTTCTCGGATTGCTCAGTACTCGCAACTTCCGGCGCTGTTTCCGCGACGGGCTTCTCTTCCGAAATCCACGACGCTTTGATCGACGAGTCTTTCGGATCGAGCGTGAGACGCAAGTCTTTCGCAAGCGGCTTCGGCGTCGCGGTCGATGTTTCGACGTTGAATGTTCCTGCAGCAAAGAGCGGAGTTTCAGGGAGCGCAATGGCCGTCACGCCCGCGATGAAAAGGCCTTCGAACTTCGTGTCCGCGGCGAATGGATCACCAGCGGCGACGATGATGTTGGCAAGTTTGCCCTCGGTGAGGGTGCCGACGCGCGCGTCGATACCGAGCATTTTCGCGGGCGTCGTGGTGATGGCGGCGAGCGCCTCATCAGGTGTGAGTCCGTGCGTGATCGCGTCGGCGAGTTTCTTCCGGAACGACGACTTGTCGCTCATGCGATGTGACGTGATCGCAACGTTCGCGCCCGCTGCGACGAAGCGCTTTGGGTTCGTCGGTGCGTAGCGCCACGTCATGAGATCGCGCAGCGAGATCGATTCCGCGGCCGTTGGCGAAACGAGGTCAGGTGCTTGCGGGAACTCAATCGGAAGAATGACTGCCGCTTTGGAAGACTCAAGCAACGTGCGAATTTCTGCCTCGTTGCGGAACTCGTTCCCGCCGCCGAGCAGCGTGACTTCCGTCGTTCCGAGTTGTTCAGCCGCGAGTCGCAAGAGTCGCGCGGCATCGAGTTCATCGGCCGCGTCGACGATGAGACCTTGCTCGCGACGCACGAGTGGTTGCAGCGCGTCGAGCGCGTTCATGTCATCAACGGGTTGTGTCGATTGCGTGACCGCGAGAGTGGCCGCGCGCCACTTTGCATCGAGCAGCGTTTGTCGCATGAGTGCGTACGAGCCCATGAGGCTTGATGGGTAGTTGCCGGAGCGTTCGCTGCGAGGTTGTGCGGGCGGCGTCGGCTGTCCAACATTTGGACTCGGCGTTGCAGGGGTTTGTTGTCCGAAGAATGCGCTGAAGTCGAAACTGCGCGGTCCGATGACTTGTGCCGTCTTGCCGTTGAGCGCGACTGCGAGCGGTCGTTCGGACGACTTGAGAAGGACGCGGAGATCGGTCGTGCCGCGGAGGATGCCGCTTGCGGGAAGGACGCGCGCGACCGCGAAACCTTGCGCGCGCAACGCGTCGATCGTCGCATCGCTGACGGGCAAGTCACTCGCGCGCACTTCAGGAGTGACCGAGGAGTTCCAGTGCGCACCTGGAGCGGCACTCGCGGTGCTCGCTGCTGCGGCGCTGTCGATCGGCAGCGCGGCTTCGACGAACGCAGGGAGCAGCGTCTTTCCCTTGACGTCATAGACGCGGTAACCCGCAGGCACCGTGATGTCAGCGCCGACGGCTTCGATCACACCGTCGCGGACGAGAATCGTTGCCGACTCAAGCGACTCGCCCGGCGCGGGAATCACCTTCGCGCCGACGAGCGCGAATCGCGCGGGGTCGCTTGGGCGCATGCCGTTGACGGGGCCTTGTTGCGCGACCGCGCTCCGAGTTGCGGTGGTCGCGACGAGGACGCTCGTCAGAAGCGTGAGATTGAGAAGAAGGAGAGCGCGCCAAGCGCGCACGAGGCGAAAGGCCTGCGAAGAAAGCATGGCGCGAATCGTACGGGAGGGTGCGCGCGTAAAAATGAAAACCCCGCCGAGTGAGGGCGGGGAGTTCGCTTTGCTGTTCTCAAGTTGGCTGCCGTTCGGTTCGCATGCGTCACGAAGTGCGCGCCTGCGAGGGGCCGATCAGCCGATTTCGTCGATCATGCGCGACACCGCGATCGCGAGCTTCTCGTCGCTGTCGAGGGTGCCGTTCGCAATCGCCGCTCGCGCGGCCGCGACCTTGTTCTCACGAACCGCTGGGAGGCGGTTCATTTCTTCGAGCCAACGAGCGACCTGGCTCACTTCGACACGATCGCTCGCGCGAGTATTCGTCGTTGCGGTGGTCGAGTCGGTTCGACGCGCCGCAGCGTCGCTCGTCGAGCGCACGCCCTGCGCGATCCCCGGTCCGTACGTCGAAACCGAGTGCGAGCCGCCATTGATGTTGCCGAGATTTGCCATTGCTTCACTCCTTGGAACGATCGTGCGGGTTCCTCCCAACACGACCTTTCCTCACGAGGCCAAACCATCCTGGTTCTTGACCGTGGGTCTCAAACTCGAACCACGCGACGTCGAGTTTGCATCCTGCCCATCACTTCATCGACCGAATCGCCCGCACGACTTGAGCAAGCGTTACAGATGGAACAGGGTTCTAACTCCTTGACAGAACGAGACTTCCTTGCGAATCTGCCCGCGAGAAATGAGGTTTCAACCCGCCACTTCCCAGTGCGCGGTAATTGAGCCTTCCTTACGCATTCTGACGCGAGATTATGCGATGCTTCCCTCAAAGGACAAGCAATTCATGCCACGCTTCGTGCAACAAATTCCAAATTCAGGCCAACTTCGCTCAGATCGCCCCTGGAAGCGAACGTCGAGCGTGCTGAATTGTTCGTTGGCTTTGGCGACGGCAATCTTTTTCGTGCTTGGCTGCGGCGGCGGGTCGGGGCAGAAGCAATCAGGCTCCGCAACCAAGCCGACGAGTGCGCGCGCGGGCGACGTCGACCTCATGAACCCCGAAGATGACGTCATGGCGGGGGTCGGAACGCCAGGAGCGCGCGGCACATCGAGTCAGAATGCCACGAAGGCGGGAGCCACGAAGAACGCAGTTTCGAAGTCGCCCGCCGCGGGTGGGTCGGGATCGGCAGCCGCCGCACAGGCTGCCAACGCGAAAGGCCGCTGGTCGGTGATGTTGGCGACGTTTACGCAGCTCGACCATGTCGAGCGCGCAAATGCATTCCGTACGCAGCTCGTGCGTGACTACCCCGAGCTTGCGAGCGCGTTCGTGCGGCGCGTTGGCAAGGGTTCCGCGATCGTCATCGGTCGCTTCGAGGGGCCACAGGACGCGGCGGCGCAGAGCGAGTTGAAGCGCGTGAAGGCGATTGAGCGTGGGAAGGCGAAACCATTCGCGGGGGCGATGCTCGTCCGAACCGCGACCGACGATGCCTCGGCCGCCACGAAGCCGTACGACATCCGAAATCTCCGCATGAAGTACCCGAAGGTTCGACCGCTCTTCACGCTGCAAGTCGCGGCGTGGTCGACATTTGGCGAGAAGGGTGTCAAGTACGACGACATGCGTCGCGCCGCCGAGCGCTACTGCGCCGATCTCCGCGCAAAGGGCGTCGATGCGTGGTTCCACCATGACGAAGACAGCGAGACGAGCATCGTGACGGTCGGAAACTTCGACCGCCGCGCGTACGACGGCCAAACGACGCTCTTTTCCCCTGAAGTCGAAGATCTGATGCGCCGCTTCCCGGCACACCTTCTGAACGGTGAACCGTTGATGGTGCCAATCGACCAGTCGAATCCGAAAGGCCCGAAGAAGCCCCAGCCGTGCCGACTTGTGGAAGTGCCCGAAGTTTGATTGTGGGGCATGACCCGAGGCAGGGTCGCACCCGCAACTGGCTTCGGGCGATCGCGTGAGAGCGATCGGTAGGATGCGCGCCACGGTGCCGAAACGCCGTAGACGCGACGGCGGGTGGGGTGGCTGAGGACGGTCCATGGCGAAACGCGCGACAACTCCTGCGGCGGCGAAGGCGCCTCTCAAGACTTCGGCGCGTGCGCCGCGTGGTCGAGTTGGCGATCAACCGCCACCGGAACGCGTGCGCCCCGTCCATCACGAGGGCCCCGTGCTCTTTGGGCAGGACGCCGCAGTCGCGACGCTCGTCGCGGCCATGCGCTCAGGCCACATGCATCACGCGTGGATCCTGAGCGGGCCGGCGGGTGTCGGCAAGTGCACCGCGGCGCTTGAGTGCGCGCGGCTCTTACTCGATGCGGAGGCGAGCGACGACGACGTG
The DNA here is from genome assembly GCA_046047595.1 of Planctomycetota bacterium. Taxonomy (GTDB): domain Bacteria; phylum Planctomycetota; class Phycisphaerae; order Phycisphaerales; family SM1A02; genus QWPT01. The sequence continues at coordinate 7,261 of JBJOHQ010000250.1, forward strand.
GCGGCGTTTCGTGCGCCGCGCGAGTCGCGGGTCGCTGAGTTGATTGACGTCGCAGCGCACCCTGATCTCCACGTCATCTCGAAGGAACGCGCCGAGGATTCGTCGATTCGCGAAGTGCGTGAGCGGAAGCAGACGAACATTCCGCTCGATCTCTTGCGCGAATTGATGCTTGGCGGCACGGTTGCTGATGGGAAGAATTTCGAGTCGCCTGTTTGGAAGGGCGCGTATCTCGGGCATCACAAGGTGTTCGTGATCGACGAGGCCGATTTGCTCGATCAATACGGGCAGAACGCGCTCTTGAAGACGCTTGAAGAACCGCCGCCCGGGACATACATCTTTCTCGTCACGACGCAAGAAGAGCGATTACTTCCGACGATTCGCAGCCGTTGTCAGCGCGCAGTCTTTCGTGCGCTCGATGCGACGTCGATGGGTGCGTGGTACGAGCGACATGCGATTCCGCTCGACGAACGCGTGTGGCTTTCGTCGTTCAGCGAAGGTTCGCCGGGCATGGCGCAACTCGCGCATGCGCAAGGTTTGCGCGCGTGGAGCGACGAGTTGATGCCGCGCTTTGATGCGCTTGACGCAGGGAGTTTCGATGCGGCACTCGCGGATCGACTCGGTGAACTTGTCGGGGAATTCGCGGAAAAACTCGTGAAAGAGAATCCGAAGGCTTCGAAAGAGAGTGCGAATCGGCTCGGTACACGGTGTGCGCTTCTCATCATCGCCTCGCGCTTGCGCATGCAGATGAGCGTGGCCGCGCAGCGCTCCGATGCTGAAACACTCGCGATTGCTGCGCATCGTGTGGGACTGCTCGCGCGGCTCGAATCGGAGATTCGCGCGAACGTCAACATGAAACACGCGTTTGCGAACCTCATCGCGCAGTGGTCGTCCGGTCGCAGTGCGGGAAGTGCCGCATGAGCGCGGGCGATGGTGTTGCTGGGCGCGAAATCGAGCGCGTGTGGACGCTGTCGGCGCGCCCGACGATTCCCGCGGGTGCTGAAGTGTGGGAGATCGAGCAGGGGTATCTCGCGCCTGTTGCCGCAAACGAAGAAGCGCTCGCACAGGCGGGTTTTCCCGAAGGTCGATTGCGTCGAATTGTCGAGCCGTCGGGCCGCGAACGCTTTTTCCACACGGTGAAATCAGGTTCGGGCGTTGTGCGCATCGAGACAGAGCGCGAAATCACACGCGATGAGTTTGTGTCGGCGTGGCCGCGTACGGAGGGGAGACGCATTGCGAAGACGCGGCATCGTGTGCGCGACGCGGCTTCAGGAGTCGCGCTCGTTTGGGAGATCGACTTCTTTCACGATCTGCCGCTCGCGATGGCTGAAGTCGAGTTGCCGGACGAACGCGCTGCGTGCCCGTTTCCCGCGTGGCTCGCGCCTGTGATCGAGCGTGAAGTGAGTCTTGATGCGCGCTATCGCAATGCCGCGTTGGCGATGTATGGATTGCCGGCGTGATTTTTAGCGCTCGCGACCTGCTTCGCAACTTGCTCGCTCTGGCGTGGCGGGCGTGTGCCCGCTTTCGCTCGCTTTGGCGTGGACGGCTCCAGAGGAAGCCGCCGCAGCGGCGACCGCGACGACAACCGACACGCCAGTGCCCTGAGGATTCACTCCGAAGGGCACAACCAGAGGGAGCCGCCGCAGCGGCGACCGCTCAAAACACAGGTCCGCGTCATGGTTCCCGCAAGCCCCGCAAGCGGGTATCCGCCGCGGATTGGGAGTGTTCTCCTTTGGTTCCACCGATTCGGGGTTACTTTGAGCCATCTGTGCAACCGCAACCGCC
>JBJOHQ010000251.1:0-3144 GCA_046047595.1 Planctomycetota bacterium
AAGATCGAGGCGCGTGAGATCCGCAAGATCACGCATGAAGAAGAGCGTCTTGCCATCGGGTGATGCGACGGGGCGACGATCGTTGTGCGGGCCAGCGACAAGCGGCGTCACATCGAATCGCACTGCGTCAGCCCAACGACCGCTGTCGAGTTTCGGATCCTTTTTCTCTGCTGGCTTTTCCGCCGGCTTCTTCGCTGCTTGATCTTCTGCGGGCTTCGCCGCGTCAGGTTTCGTCTCGGGTTTTGTCTCGGGCTTCACCGCTTCTGGCGCAGCGGCTGGCTCCGCTTTCACTTCAGGTTTCGTCTCGGGCTTCGCCGCTTCAGGTTTTGTCTCGGGCTTCGCCACTTCGGGCTTCTTCAACTTGCCGCGCTCGCGGGCCTCGCTGCGGGTTTCCGCGACCTTCGCTGCAAAGAGCGAATCGCCCGAACCTTCCGCGCCATCGTCCATGTCGCTCGCAAAGTAGAGCGTCAAACCGTCCGCCGACCACGCGAGGTCACGCTCGCGACCTTCGCCTTCGGTGACGCGGCGCGTTGGCGCCTTGTCTTCGGTCGCGCGCACGAAGACGTCGCCATCGGCGATGAACGCCATCGTCTTTCCATCGGGCGACAGCGCGATTTCACTCGGCGCACGACCGACTTGCTTGAACTCGCGATCGGCGAGCGTGTCAGCCGCCGCGGTGAAAGCGAGCTTCTCAGGTGATGCGCCATCCTTCGAAAGATCGATCCGCCAAAGATCGCCGAGGACACCAAACACCGCTGTCTTGCCGTCGGCCGACACCGCGAGGCCGTGGATATCTGTGCCGTCGAAATCCGTGAGCCGCTTGCCCCCGTCGAGCGCATCGCCCACCTTCGCGCGGAAGAGGTTGAGTGTGCCCGTGCCGCGATCGGAGATGTACACGTATTCATCTGCCGAGATGAAGCGCGGCAATCCATCGTTGCCGTCGTACTTCGTCAGCGGCGCGAAACTCTTCGCCGCCACATCGAAGAGCCACACGTTGCGGTTGTCGGGGCCGTTGTAGCCGCGACGCGACCAACCCGAGCCGCCGCGTTCGAAGAGAACACGCGCGCCGTCTGCGGACGCGTTCGCCGCCCCGCCGAACGCATCGTGAAGTCGCACCGGCGTGCCACCGTCGACCGAGACAACGTACGGCCGCGCCGAGCGGTAGAGATCACCCTCAACCGTCGTGTCGATGAACGCGACGGGCTTTCCTTCAAGCATGCCAACCGACGCAAGCGCGAACGGCGCGTCGATCTCGGTGATCTGTCGAAGATCGCTGCCGTCGGTCGCCATCGACCAGAGGTTCTTGACGCCCTCGCGATCACTTTCAAAGACGATCCGCGCGCCATCGGGCGTGAAGCCGCTGCGCGTTTCGTTCGCGGGATTCGCAGTCAATCGCGTCGCCGCGCCGCCCGCCGTCGGAGCGCGCCAAAGATCGCCGCGCCACGTAAAGACGACCGTCGAACCGTCGGGCGACAGCGCGGGATACCGCGGTAAATCGACGTTCGAGGCCGCTGCGCCACACGCACAGACTGCCGCGACGAGCGCGGAAGCGGCGCTGGCTGCGAAGGTTGGGCTCAGGAAGTTCCGACGGGAGGCGAATGCGTTGGACATGATTCAGCGGAGATTTGTTGAGCCCACGATGTGCAGGAGCTCGGGGTTGATCGTCGCGGCTCGGCGCCGCGATTGGGTTGGTCGTCGCGGCTCGGCGCCGCGATTGGATGTACAGACGGGCTCTCGCGCGCGTCATGCGACTGCTCGAGCCCAGCCAAGGGGCCGCAGTCTATGGCCTCGCTCGCGCGTCGTCGTTGAACGCCCGCGGCTACGGGCCGCCAAAATCGGCGCGTGCCGTGTCGGACATGCGCGGGGTGCTCCGAAAAAAACACGCGGAATCGTCATCTTTGCCAAACCTCGCGCGCTTCTCGGCCGATTCGAGAAGCGCAGGCTGCCGATTCCGGCTGCGTCCTGCACTTCCGTGCCCCTTGTCTCTCTGGTTTGTACCTGTCGAGTTCGTATCCGTCGAAGTTTGGAGTGTCTGTTATGAACCCGAATCGCCCCACGCGCAACGCCCAACAAGTCCGTTCGATCATCCAAAACATGGGTCGCTCGATCGATGAGGCTCGCTCGCGACGGCTCGGACCTTCGTTGCCTCCCTCCGCAGGTTCCGCCGCTCCTGTCGCACGTGCTTCGGGCGGCAGCGGCGTGAATCCGATGGATATCCAAATCGGCAGTGCCGATGTGCCGACGCCGAAGCCGACGTCCGTGCAGCCAACAAACACCCCAACGACCCCGACCTCGAACACGCCCGCCACGCCACCACCCGTGCGCTCGGTTGGCGAGATGTTTGAGAGCGGCGCGCCACGTTTGAAGGCGCGTCCCAAAAAGGCAAGTTGAAAATGGCGAGCTGAGTTGGTGATCGGGTTGCGCGTCATGTTTCACTTCATGCGCTGCCACCCCACCGATATGCTGCGCGGATGAGTACGCAGCCCGCAGCCAGCAACGCCACCGCAACCTCGAGCACAAGCACGAGCACAAGCACGACGACCGCCGCCCCCGGCCCCGCCGACACGATGCGGCCGGAGAGTCTCTCGTTCCTCAAGGAACTCCTCGATACGCCAAGCCCTTCGGGCTTTGAGCGCGACGGTCAGCGCGTGTGGCTTTCGTACGCGCGCAAGTTCGCGACGAAGACGTGGAACGACTCGTACAACAACTGTTTCGCGTCGTTTGGGCCAGAAGGCGACGGCATTCCGACGCTCGCCGTCTGCGGCCACGCCGACGAAATCGGCCTGATGGTGAACCACTTCGACGAGAAGGGCTTCGTCTACTGCAAGGCCATCGGCGGCATCGACACTGGTTCGATCGTTGGCAAGCGCGTGCAGTTCCGTTCGTCGCTTCCAGGCGTGAAGAACCCCGTCATCGGCCTCATTGGCGCGACCGCGATTCACCTTCAAGACAAGTCGGCGGAGGGCAAGGTGCGCAAGATGCACGAGCTCTTCATCGACATCGGTGCGACGAGCGGCGATGAAGCGAAGTCGCGTCTCGCGATTGGCGATTCTGGCGTTTTCCTCGATGGATTCATGCATATCAACGACGACATCGTCGTCGCGCGTGCGCTCGACAATCGAATCGGTACATGGATCGCGGCGG
>JBJOHQ010000252.1:0-6214 GCA_046047595.1 Planctomycetota bacterium
TGCAAGGCTTGTGGAACGAGCACCTCGCAGCGCCGTGGAATGCCGACTACCACACGAACATCAACATCCAAATGAACTACTGGCACGCCGAGTCGACAAACCTCGCCGAGTGCCATGAACCGTTGTTTGCGTTCACCGATCGCTTGATCCAAAACGGCCGTGTTTCTGCGGAAAAACTCTACGGAGCGCGTGGATCGGTCGTGCATCACACAAGCGATGCGTGGGCATTCACCGAACCGATCGGCCTCACTGTGTGGGGCATGTGGCCGCACGGTGGTGGCTGGTTGACGCGCCACTACTTCGAGCATTACGCGCACTCGGGCGACGAGCTCTTCTTGCGCGAGCGCGCTTGGCCTGCACTTGCGGCGTGCGCGGAGTTCTATCTCGATTACCTCTGTGTCGATCCTGCGACAGGCAAGCTTGTTTCTGGTCCGAGTTCATCACCTGAGAACACGTTCATCACGCCCGATGGTCAGCACGCAAACATCGGCATGGGGAACGCGATGGACCAAGCCATCATTTGGGATGTCTTCACAAATTTGCTGAACGCCGCGAAGGTGCTCGGGCGTGAAGACGACGAACTCACGAAGCGTGTGCGCATTGCGCGCGACAATCTCGCGTGGCCGACCGTCGGCGCGGATGGTCGCTTGATGGAGTGGGCACGTCCCTTCGGCGAAGCGGAGCCAGGACACCGTCACATTTCGCATCTCTTCGGCCTTCATCCGGGTGCGCAGTTCAACTGTGACACCACACCAGAACTCCTCGCGGCAGCGCGCAAAACGCTTGATTTCCGACTGGCAAACGGCGGCGGACACACTGGTTGGAGCCGTGCGTGGCTCATCAACTTCTTCGCGCGTCTTGGCGATGGAAAGGCCGTTGAAGACAATCTGCGTGCGCTTCTTTCGAAGTCGACTTTGCCCAATCTCTTCGACGATCACCCGCCGTTTCAGATCGATGGAAACTTTGGTGGCGCTGCGGGAATCGCCGAGGCGCTCGTGCAATCACATGTCGCCGAGAAAGACGCGTTTGAACCCGGAGCACTGCCGCGTTACATCATCGACATTCTTCCCGCGCTGCCACCGTCGTGGAAGACGGGTGAAGTGCGCGGCCTGCGCGCGCGCGGCGGCGTAACGGTGACGCGGCTCGCGTGGGCCACCGCAACCGAAGCTGCGAAGATGGAAGTCGAGTTTGAAGCGAAAGGCCGCGACGAGATTCGCGTGCGTCCGCCGCTCGGCTGGGAACTGAAGGGCGCCGCGCGCGCCGACGACGGTTCCTACACGCTCGCGCCGCAGCCAGCACCGATGTTCCGCGCTGTGTTCACGCGTATTCCTTCGAAGGAATGATGTTTACGCCACCACTGCCTGCGCGTCGCCGCGGCAATCGCTCGCGGCGATGTAGCCATGCGGAACACGCTTGATGCACTGTGCACGACCGAAGGTGATCGACTTCTCGAGAGCGACTTTCACCTCGTGTCCACGCGCACGCAGTTCCGCGAGCGTCGTTTCTGCAAATCCTGGCTCAACATCGAGGCGGACGCCGTCACTCACTTGCCACCGCGGCGCATCGAGTGCGGCTTGCGGATTGGCGCGGTGATCTTCGAGTCGTGAAGCGATCTGCAGTTGTCCCTGCGGCTGCATGTAACCGCCCATACAACCGAATGCAACATGCGGCCGTGCGGCGCCCTTCGCATCGCGCTCGATCAACATGCCTGGAATGATCGTGTGATACGGCAACTTCGACGGCGCGTACTCGTTGACGTGACCGCGTTCGAGTGTGAAACATGCACCGCGATTCTGCATCGCAATGCCCGTACCGGGAATCACGATGCCTGAACCCCAACCGGTGTAATTCGATTGAATGAGCGACACCATGTTGCCGTCGCGATCGGCGGTGCAAAGCAGAATCGTGCCGCCAGTCTTCGGCGGACCGTGATCGAAATCTGTCGCGTGCGCCGAATCGATTTCAGCGGCGAGTTTCGCGAGAAACTCACGCGCCAAGAGATCTTCTGGCTTCACGCGCATCGCAGATGGATCACCAACTTCGCGATGCACCGTGCGAAACGCGAGTTTCATCGCCTCAGCCGCGAGGTGGATGCTGTCGGCGCAATCGGGCGAGAGATCGGCAAAGCGCGGATTTGCGCGGCATTCTTCGAGAATTCCGCGCGCGATTTGCGCGGCGATTCCCTGTCCATTCGGCGGGATCGCAAGCATCGTCGCGGCAGCGAACGGTGCTTCGAGCGGCTTCACCCACTGCGGTTGATGCGCCGCGAGATCTCTTTCATCGAGAAATGCGCCATCTGCGCGCGCAGCGTCGGCAATCCTCTTCGCGATCGCGCCCGTGTAAAACGACGCGCCCTCCGTGCGCCCAATCTCTTCAAGCGTCTTTGCATGATCGAGAAACACCACGCGCTCCGCTGCAAACGGTGCGCGGCCTTCCGGCGCGAAGACGCGCTTCCACTCGTCGTGTCGTGACATCGACGGATACGCGCGCGCCCAGAGTTCTGCCGTGCGTGGCGCGACGAGATAGCCCTCGCGCGCAAAGCGCACCGCTGGTTCCATGAGTTCAGCGAACGGCAGCCGACCGAAGCGCTTCCAAAGCGCAACCCAGCCGGAGACGGCACCGGGCACCGTCACTGGCCCCCAACCGCGCATTGACATGCCCACTTGTCCATCGAACACGCTTCGCGCTTGTCGCGCCGGCGAGCGACCGGAGGCGTTGAGCCCCACGACTTCACCGCCGAAGATCCCAAGGACGAACGCGTCGCCCCCGATGCCGTTGGTGGTCGGTTCGAGCACCGTCATCGCCGCCGCGACCGCAACCGCCGCATCCGCGGCCGATCCACCGCGCCGCAAGATTTCGACTCCGGCCTGCGCTGCGAGTGGCTGACTCGTCGCAACCGCCATCGACCCACAAACAGCCGGCCGTCGCGCGTCATAGGGAAGTGACCAGTCGACCGGCGACGACACGGGTGCGATTTCGCCACGATCGGGAAGGTTCTCGGCGCTTCGTTCCATGCGGCGCAGCCTACTCTGTCGGCCCCGCGCGTCGGGCGACGCGGGCCCTGTGGTACAACAACCGCCCCGCGGCACGCCGCGTTAGAAGGAACCACTATGGCCGGAGTCAAGCAGCCCACCGACAAGAGCCACTTCCTCCTCCCCGATCTCGGCGAAGGTCTCGCCGAAGCGGAACTTGTGAGTTGGAAGGTGGCCGCCGGCGACACCGTCAAGGAGTCGCAGACGCTCGCCGAGATGCAAACCGACAAGGCGCTTGTTGAAGTGCCGTCGCCGTGGGCGGGCACTGTGAGTGAACTCTGCGGCAAGGCGGGCGACATCATCAAGGTCGGCGCGGTGCTCGTGCGCTACGGCGCAGCGAAGGCCGCGGCTCCTGCGAAGGTTGCACCAACGGCAGCAGCGGCCGCGGCGGCTTCCAACGGCAACGCGTCCAGCGGAAACGCGTGCATGTCGAGCCAAATCGCCGCTGGCGCGAAGGCCGCCGAGGGCGACCAAGGCACCGTCGTTGGCACGATGTCGGGAACGCTGACCGTGAGCGAACGCTTCGCGCGACGCGCACCCGAAGTCGCAGTCGCCGTGCGCGATGGCAAGGCACTCGCGACGCCCGCCGTGCGCGGACTCGCGAAGAAATTCGGCGTCGATATCCAAAAGGTTCCCGCGACTGGTCGCGGCGGTCGCGTGACCGCGAGCGACGTTGCAGCGTTTGCGGAGGGCGGCGTTGCTGTTTCCGCGAGCGCGCCCGCCAGCGGATCCACAAGTGTTGGCTTTGCGCCACGCGCGGCGACGATCGCACCTGGCTCGGTCTACATCGATCAAAACGATGTCGCGCAGCGCGTGCCGTTCCGCGGCGTTCGCCGCAAGATCGCCGAAGCACTTTCGCGCAGCGTGCAAACCGCTGTCCACTTCACGGTGGTCGACGAAGCAGACGTCACCGCGCTCGAAGCAAAGCGCAAGGAATATTCGAAGGTTGTCGGCGAGAAGCTCTCAATGCTTCCCTTCATCATGACGGCGATTTGCCGCGCGCTGAAGAAGCATCCATCGCTCAACGCCGTCGTCGACGATGCGAAGGGCGAGATCATCTTGAAGAGCGCGGTCAACCTTGGTTGCGCCGTCGACACCGACGCGGGACTCATGGTGCCCGTCATCAAGAACGCCGGCACGATGGCGCCTGTGCAACTCGCGCAAAGCGTGAAGACGCTCGCGGCGAAGTGCAAGGATCGCACGATCGCGCGCGAAGATTCGCTCGGTGGAACCTTCACGATTTCGAACGTCGGTAGTTACGGCGGCATGTTTGCGACGCCCGTCATCAACTACCCCGAGGTTGCGATTCTTGCCGCTGGCCGCGCGAAGGAGCGCGTCTGCGTGAAGGATGGGAAGTTCTATGCAGGTCTCGTGCTGCCGCTGTCGCTCTCTTGCGATCACCGCGTCGTTGATGGCGCGGAAGGCGCGCGCTTCCTGAACACCGTCGTGAAGTTGCTCGAAGATCCGGACGCGCTCCTCGCTTAAGGATCCGGACGCGCTCCTCGCTGAAGGATCCGGACGCGTTGCTCGCTGAAGAATCCAGACGCGTTGCTCGCTGAAGGATCCCAACGCTTTGTTCGCCTAAGACTTTGCCCAGGAGACATCACATGCAGACGAACCATGCCCTCCGCGCTTCCATTGCCACGTCAATCTTGCTGAGCGCGGTTCTTTCACCGAGCCTTGCATTGAGTGCCTGCGCGAACAAGCCTGGCCCGCGTATGGCTGTGATGCGTGTCACGCATCGGCTTACCGAAAACAAGACGCACGAAACGGAAGTTCCTGTCGGCGGCGAACTCGCGAATGACCTGCCCTTCACCGCGGGCACGGGCTATGCGTGGACTGCAAAGGGCTTCGATACGAAGGTGCTCACGCTTGAGTCGCAAGCGTCGCGCTCTGAAACGACCGACGGCCGCACTGGTGGCCCGATGATCGAACACTTCGTCTTCAAAGGTGTGAAGGAAGGCGAAACGACCATCACGTTTGAACTTCGCCGCCCATGGGAGAAGGATGTCGCTGCGAACGAAACACGCACGATGAAGGTGAAAGTCACGAAGCCGAGCGACACGAAGTAATCGCGGATAGTCGCGCGTGAGACGCGCATGAGACGCGCATGAACGCGAAGTGATCGCTCTCGCTGACTTTCCACGACCTGTGCAGCGCAAACTCTGGAGGTCCGGGTGGAACACGCGAACGACGTGGCGACAATCAATCTCGCGGGCGAATGTCGCGTTTTCCTCGCGTTTGAAGTGGGTTTTTCGATTGACCTCGCGCGCGCAATCACGCGGCTTCCCGCAGCCGCGCGCGAAGCATTGCCCGCGAGCCGTCGCGTTCCCGCAGACTCTGACTTCGCGCAGAAGCCGCTGCGTGTGGTCATCGAACGGAAATCGATCGCGATTGGTGCGTGGCGCACAGAGGCTGCGGTCGAAGCAACGCTCTACGACTTCGGTGCGGTTTCGATTGCGTTTCGCATTCGGTTCGCCGATGCGCCAGAAGCACTGCGTTCGCTCGCTGCGAGTCTTTGGAACAACGTCGCGCTCGCGGCCGAAGCGCGCGCAGCAGTCGAATCGCTGATGACGATGATCGGCGACGCGATCGTGCGCCCAGAACTTCGCGCAGGTGCCGAGGACTACGTCGTCTTCACGATGGACCCTGCAAGTTTCAGCGGGGTCGCGCATGGCGCCCTCTCGGTCGAGGCGATTGGTGCCGCGCGCGCTGCCGCGCTCTTGCGGCTCGAAGATGGCGCACTCTCGTCACAGGGCGTGATCGACGCGACGAGCGACGCGCTCTCGTATGGCCCACGCGATCTTGCGATCGTCGATTGGGCCGCGGCGATTGTTGTTGATGCCGAACCAGCGACAACGCTCGCGGTCCTTGAACTCGCAAATGTGCAACTCGTTGAACTCAAGCATCTTGATGCAGAACTCGATCGCGGTCTCGATCATGTGTGGGCGATGGCAAGTGATCGCTCACTCTTTGCGCGATTCCGTTTGCGCGCCAATTTGCGCCGACTTGCCGAACTCGAACTCGAGGGCGCGGCGCTTTTTGATGGCGTGACCAACGCGCTGCAACTCTTTGGTGATCAGCATCTCGCGCGCGTCCACCGCGCAGCCGCGCGACGATTTCGCATCGAAGATTGGGAGAAATCGATCGCGCGCAAACTCGAAACACTCGGTGCGATCAGC
>JBJOHQ010000253.1:0-5553 GCA_046047595.1 Planctomycetota bacterium
GCGATGCCATTCAAGAGTGCGTCGACGTGATCGATCGAATGTCGAAAGTGCGCGCCGAGTGGGCTATGAAAACCGACGGCGAGTCCTTGCGCGTACTGCGCTTGGTCGGCCTTCGCGGCAAGCGTGGCAAGGGCCTCGAGGCTTGCGGCCAGTGCAGTGCGTGGGTCAGATGCAGGCAATTCCGTCGGCATGCGCGGGAGAATAGTGGAAACGGACGCGATTGCCACGCGCGATTGAACCCGGTTGATGTGGTGGATCGCGCTGAATGCTCGGTGACGCGGCGGCGTCGCAATCTGTGAATCCGCTCACAACGCCGTCACTCGAGCGCAGCGCGTCTCGCGTCAATTTCCTCGCGGTATCCTCCCGCGGTGCTCATTGAGTTTCTCGTTCAATCTGTGCAACTCTACGCCATCGTGGGGCTGCTGTTCTCGTTGGCCTTCGCATGGAAGGGCGCCGCGGCCGTCGATCCAGTTGCGACGCACGCAACGATTGGATTTCGCCTGCTCCTCCTACCTGGCGCTGCGTTGTTGTGGCCCATCCTTGCGCATCGTTGGTGGAAGGCGGCGCTTGCTGGTTCAACTGATGTGCCGGGAGATCACACGGAGCGTTGGCAGCAAGGTGCTGAGCGATTGCGTGGCATTGCACTCGTGATGTGGCTTGTGATCGCGCCTTTACTTGGCGGCATTCTCCTTCTCGCGTTGCTCTCACGCGAGAGTGCAACGCCAGCGATGCCCGACGCACTAGTACTTCCCGAAGTCCGCACGATGAGTGAAGACGCGGAGGCTGCACGATGAGCGTTTCGTATCGTGCGGTGCAATGGAATCCCGCGAAAAAGGCCTACGATCGGCGACTCGCATTCTCGATTGCCGGATATCTCGCAGCATTCTTCATCGCGGCAGCATTCGCGTTTGAAACAAGCCCACTGATCCTCGCGATGCGAGCGTTTGGAACCGGCGCGTTTGCGCTCCTGGTGTTCATTCTCTCGATCGGGCCACTTGCGCGATTTTCACCGCGCTTCGCGCCACTGCTCTACAACCGACGGCATCTCGGCGTTGTGATGTCTTTGATGGCTCTCGCGCACGCCGCGCTTGCAACGGTTTGGTATCACGGCTTCGGAGTCCTCGATCCGCTGACGAGCATTCTGACGAGCGGCAGTCCGTTTGTTGGCGTTGCACAGTTTCCGTTTCAGCCACTCGGTCTCGCTGCGCTCCTCATCCTGTTCGCGATGGCGGCCACGAGTCATGATTTCTGGCTCCGAAATCTCTCGCCGCGTGTGTGGAAAATGCTCCATCTCGGTGTCTACGTCGCGTTCACGTTGTTGGTCGCGCACGTCGCACTCGGGGTGCTTCAGGACGCGGTTTGGCCTGGATTTGCGTGGATTCTCGTCGCGGCGACGGCGTGGATCGTTGGAATGCACCTCGCGGCAGGCGTGCAGGAATGGCGAGCGGATCGTCGCGCTCGTGCCATCGCCGCGGATGGTTGGGTGCGCGTTGGGGAAGTCCATGACGTTGTCCGAGAGACGGCCGATGGACGCGCCAAGGCCGTGCTCATCGATGCATGTCGCAAGGTGGCGGTGTTTCGCGAGAACGACGCGTTCAGCGCAATTTCAGGCGTTTGCGCGCATCAAGGTGGTCCGCTCGGTGAAGGAAAGGTCGTGGATGGTTGCGTCACATGTCCGTGGCACGGCTACCAGTATCTCGCGTCGAACGGTCAGTCGCCGCCGCCTTTCTTCGAGAAGATTCCAACCTACGAATTGCGTATTGAGGGCCGCACGATGTATGTGCATCCACAGGCGAAACCGCCGGGAACTGCGTTGCCACCGTGTCGCGTCGAGTTGAAGGACGGAGGCGAAGCGTGAGCGCGTCGAACGAGTTCTATGTGGGCTACCTCCCAACACCCGCGCGTCAACGAAGGTTTTTGTTGGTGTTTTTACCCGTGTGCGCACTGCTTGCATTTGCGCTTGCGGCGTTCGTCGGTGCTTTCGCACGACCGACTGGCGACGGAGTTTGGGACACGGGCCACGAAGTCACGATGGAAGGCGAGTTGCTCGCGACCCCATTTCCGATGCTGCGCGTCGTGCGAGCAGATGGCGCGATTGAGCGCGTTTTGCTCGTCGAGATGGGCAAGCATGGCGCCGATGCGCGCGTTGCGCCGCTGGTTCCAACCGACGGAACACGCGTCGCAGCACAGGCGCGCGGATTTCTCATCGCGCGTGGTGGTCAGCGCATGCTTGAACTCGTCGAAGAGAAGCCAATCACACTTGGCGGAACTCTGCCTGCCCGCGTCGACGCACGCGCGATTGGAACCGTGGAAATCTCGGGCGAAATCGTCGATTCCAAGTGTTGGCTCGGTGTGATGAAGCCAGGTGACGGCAAGGCGCATCGCGATTGTGCGACACTTTGTATTCGCGGTGGAATTCCACCTTCGATCATTTGCGAAGCACCAGACGGAACGGAACGCCGCGCACTCGTCGTTGGCCGCGATGGCACGCCGCTCGCCTTCGACTCACTCGCGCCTTGGATCGCGGCGCCTGTCGTCATTCGAGGAAACGCAGAAGTCGTCGACGGAATGGCGATCGTGCGCGTTGAGCAAATCGCACGCGCGGACGAACTTCTCGTGGCCACGGAGCATGCGCGATGAAGCGGGGCACTCAACGCGGATTCGGTGTCGCTCAGGTGCATGTTCGCGTGGTCGCTCGCGTGGTCGTTTGCCTCGCGATTGCAGGGCTGACAGCCTGCGTATCGGAGCGGAGCATTGATCTCGAAGCGATCTACGGCGAGCGTGCGCGCGCATCGGCGACAACGCGTACGCCAGTCGTCGTTCTTCCCGGCGTACTTGGATCGAAACTCCATGACCCGACCTCGCAACGTGACGTGTGGGGCGCCTTTCAATTCGGCGCAGTAGACCCCGACATTCCCGCAGACGCGCGGCTTTTTGCGCTTCCCATGGCTCAGGGTGTTTCACTCGCTGAACTCGGCGATGGGATCACCGCACCCGACGCGCTCGACTCGGTGAAAATCGATATCGGCGTACTTCGCGGGCTTGAACTCGGTGCCTATGTCAACTTGCTGCAGGCGCTCGCGGTCGGCAAGTACCGCGATAGCGCGCTCGCGCCGCCGGATCCGAACGCGGTGCAATACGGAGGCCTGCACTACACCTGTTGGCAGCATCCATACGACTGGCGTCGCGAAATCTCGACGCAAGCCGCGGCGCTCGATGCGGATATTCGTCGGCTCCAAGAAACCGTGCGACGCGAACGCGGGCTCGCTCCTGATGCCGACGTGAAAGTCGATTTGCTTTGCCACTCGATGGGCGGACTGCTTGGTCAGTGGTACTTGCGATACGGCGCGCAGACGTTGCCCGCCGAAGGCCCGATGTCGCCACCGACATGGGAAGGCGCGCGGAATATCCGCAAGTTCATCATGGTCGCAACTCCGAGTGGCGGATCGCTGCGATCGCTGCGCGCGTTGACGGAAGGGCTGAATCTCAATCCGCTCTTTCCAAACTATCGGCCGAGCGTGATCGGCACATTCCCCTCGCTCTATCAGTTGTTGCCGCCTTCGCAGTTTGAGCGGCTCCGCGATGCCAACGGAAACGCGCTCAATGCACATGATGTCGCGACGTGGCAGCGCTATCAGTGGGGGCTGCTTGAGCCTGCGCAGGCTACGTATCTCGCGTGGCTCCTTCCTGAGGTGAAGGACGCCACAGAACGCCAAGCGATCGCGCGCGACCACGTGCGGAAGTGCCTCGATGCGGCGACGCGTTTTCACGAGGCGTTGATGCGCCCGTCAACGCCTCCAGAGCATTTGCGCGTGGTGTTGTTTGCTGGCGATGCGCTCAAGACAGAAGCGGTTTTCGCAGCAATGCCCGCCGTCGGCTCGACAGCTGGCGCTCTACGCGTCGAAGCGCGCGTTCCTGGGGATGGCGAAGTCACGCGCGTTTCCGCGTTGGCCGACGCGGCGGTCGTGAAAGGTGGTCGTCAGCCGCCGGCACGTTGGATCGACTTCGATGCAACGTTCTTTCTGCCGTACGAGCATCTCGAAATCACCGAGCGCCCAGAATTCATCGACAACTTGCTCTTCGAGTTACTCGAGCGTGATTGAGCGCGGAAGAATACAAGCGCGCGTAAGCGCGGAGTAAACGCGGAGTCGCTCAAACGCGCGTGCGCACGGAACTGCGAACTTACTTCGCAGCCTTCTTCTTCTGTTCAGCGTCGTACGCGTCGCGATCGGTCTTCGCAAGTTTCGACCAACCCGTATCTGCTTGCGCAACCGTTTTCGGCGCAGTTTCCGCGGCCACTTTCGCATCCCACTTCTTCTTCGCGTTGCCAAGCCAACCCTTGTAGAAGAGGTACACCTTGCCGTCGATGATTTCATAGTTGAGCGGATCGATCGCCACCTTGTCGCCATCGATCACAGCCCACGCGCACCAACCGCCGTAGGGCGGCTCCCACTTGACGGGGTCAGACTCGAACTTCTTCTTGTTCTCTTCGCTTGCGAATCTATAGGTGACACCGCGATACACGGTTGTGAACGCGGGCTTGCCTTCCTTCGGTCCGCTCTTGTCGAAGTAGCTCACAGGGTCGTAGCCTCCGAGCGCGACGCCGTTTTCATCGAGATTGAAACTCGAGCGACGAAGAGCGTCGGGGGTGTCATCCTTCGGTGCCGCGGCGGTCGTAGCGTTCGCAGGGGTCGCGGCGTCTTGACCAACCGCGATATGCGGAGCACTGGTTAGCGCAAACACAGTGGGCGACATCGCCAGCGAAATGGTGGAGGCGAGAACGACAGCAAGAGTAAAGGGTGAAGCGCGCATTGGTGATTTATAGTCGATACGCGGTTGCGCAGCGCGCGGAAGATCGCGAGACTTTCCCTTGTGAATCGCGATCGAACAACGACCTCTCGCGGCCGGTGCGGCTTCTCGTTCCGGCGAAGGTCGTGGCCCAGCAAAAGCGCGGCTGTTCATGCAGCGCTTTGCGGCGCGTGCATGTTCGTTGTCGGCGAGCTTGAGAGGCCCGCGCATGCAGAGGAAGACTCAAACGCGGAGTTACGCGAGTTGCATCGCGTGTTTCGCATGGGGCCAGATGTCGGCAACGAAGCGCTCTGGCGCTCGAAAGTGCGCGGGTTCATCAACTTTGACACCCTCAGTGGCATCGAACCCGTCTTCACGGAGTCGCGCGTGACGAAACCCTTCTCATGGAGCGATCCACGCGACGGCCCGATGGCGCATCCGAGCGCGATAGGTGCCTTCGACGATCCGCTTTCGTTTGCAGTTACGCCGGTACGGAACGCGCTCGCATGGGGTCGTGAACACGGCATTCGTGCGGATATCTACGAGGCGCTTGCGTGGCAAGCGGCGAGCGACACGCTGCGCGACACACCGTCGACCGCAGGTGGTGCACGGTTTAATGCACGCATAGATGCGCTTCTCTTTCGCAACGCGGGCGAAGGTCAAGGCCACGTCACCGTGCAATTTCGACAGAACAACCAGTGGCCGCAAAGCGATGGCAACATCTCGAATTCCGTCGGATCGCCCGTGTATTTGAATGAAATCGTC
>JBJOHQ010000254.1:0-9191 GCA_046047595.1 Planctomycetota bacterium
TGATCACGCGATCGACCGCTGCGTGTGTTACGCAGGTTGGACCGACAAAATCGCATCCGTCCTCGGCGGAAAGCAACCAGTCGCTGGCCCGTACTTCGTCTTCTCGATGCCTGAAGCTACAAGCACCGTTGCCGTCGTCGTACCTGACGGCGCACAACTTCTCTCGATTGTTTCGCTTGTACTTCCCGTGATTGCTGCAGGAAATGCGGCCATTGTTGTGACGCCAATCCATGCGAATGCGCCACTTGCGATTGCATTCGCGGAGGCTGTGGCGACGAGTGATGTCCCTGCAGCAATCATCAATGTGCTCACGGGCTTGCGCAGTGAACTCTGTCCGTGGATCGCATCGCATCGAGATATCGCCGCCGTCGCCGGCGCGCATCTTTCAGGCGATGACGCGAAGGCACTGGAACTCGGCGCTGCAGAGAACTTGAAGCGTGTGTGTCTCTTCAGCGATGCGCCGAAGTTTGACGACGATACGTTCTGGAACTCACCGTTCGCGATTCAACCATTCGTTGAAATCAAGACGGTGTGGCATCCGAGTGCGCTCTGAATCAAGTGTGCGCTGATGGAAGTTCGCGCCGAATCGCATGCTTCGTCGAGTTGCTTCGTTGAGCGTGCTTCGTTGAGCGTACTTCGTTGAATTGCTGCACCGCGTTGCTTGATCGCGCTTCTTCATCGCGCTTCGCAGTGAACGCTCACGACGGGCATCACGCCGTTTGGTGAAAACGCGCAGATCTCGTTTTCACCGACACGCAACTGCGACGCCGTGAGTTGCAATGTACGGCGCGACTGCGGTTTCTTCGCTGTGCCTGTGCGTTCACCACTCACTCCATCAAGCGCCATCGCAGCTGCGCCGTTGACGAGGATCGTGGCAAGTTCGCCCGCTGGATGCTCAACAAACAAGACGCACTTATCCGCAGAAGTTGGCATTGTTTCCATCGAGAAGGTCCAACGGAACCACGTTGGAAGCGCGGCCGTTGAAGCTGCTGCCGCCGCGGATGAATTCGACCGACCGCGTCGAGCAAGCGGTTGCGCGAGCGACCAACTCGAAGGTGGACGAACGCACGCGAACGCCCATGTCGCCGCAAACTCCTCTCGAACCTCCAGGAACTCCATCTCTTTCGCCAGTCGCTTCAGCCGAGCATCGTCGAGTGCGGCATGAGGATCGAGATCAAGCAAGAGTTCGTTTTCGCCTGGAACCAACTTGATGTTCCGGCCCTTCGGTGGCTTCTCACCCTTTGCAAGCGGAGCCGGGCGCATCGGCGAGAGCTTCGCGCCATCAAGGATCGCTGTATTCGTGGCGCTGAAGTCCGCGTCAAGAAGCGCGCCGTTGAGTCGCATGCAGTGGCCCATGCGCGCATGACCTTCATCACGCCACCAGTTCGGAAATCGCAACACGACTGAACCTGTGCGCGCTGCGAACGTCCATCGCACCGTCGTCCGTGCGCCCAATGCGCCGCGAGGTTCGTAGCCCCAAACGAACGTGCCGAGCGTGGTCGCATCGAAATCGGGAAGTTCGACGAGCGCGCTCTTCACACTCTTCAAAGGTTGAACTTCGCAGAGTGGTCCTTCAAGGCCTCGTCTGTACAACCCAAGACGCTCATCGTGATGCCCACTGAATGCAGGTAACACGTCGGCGCCGATTTCAAAAACTCGCGTTTCGCTGCCCTTTTTTGCAGCACTTCGATGCTCCGCGCGCACACCACTTGCAAGCGCGAGCACTTCGCTTCCCTTGCGCTTCGATGTTTGAAAGCGTGCGCGGTAGTACCCATGCATCGCCATCAAGCCGTATGCACCCAAGGACGAAGGCGATGTCACGCTCGCGAATCTTGGATGCGAACCGTCGATCAGTCCAGATTCGACCAGTGCAACCGGCGACGATAGCGTGACCGCGCTGGCGAGTTCGCTGCGCGATCGCGCTGCACGTTGTTTGGTCGATCCTTCCTCGATCACGCCGTTCTGACGAATGCGCGCGAGCACTTCGCCCTCACGATCGACAAACTCAATTCCATCATCGAGAAGCCCAACACCGCACGCCATCGCATGCGTCACGACGGCGAAACGCAGGCCGCGAACTTTCGTGATTTTCGGCGGACGACCTTCCGCGGGAACGGTGAGCGCGACCGCGCTTCCATCGACTTTGACCGTGATTTTCGTACGCGCGGCACCTGTCACAACCACGATGTCGCCAAGAAGCGCAACGAGTGATCCTGTGCATCGCTCGAGTCGCGCCGTTCCAATCGGAAGATCACTCGCGTAGAAGTCCACCGGCGATTCCGTCGAAGGCACGATCATCTGCGTCGAGCCGTCGGCTGCGTGATGTGTGACCTTAACGATCGGCGCAGGCTTCGCGCTCCCTTGCTTCGTTGTTGCCTTCGTTGTTTGCTTTGTTGTTGCCTTTGCGGTCGTCCTTGCGGTCGCCTTCGCTTCGCTACGCTCGCCATTCAACCCGAGCACCACCGTGCATCGTTCCGCACGTTCGCCCGCGAGATGCACCGCAGCGAGATGCGTTCCTCCGCTCTGCGTCGATGATTGGACTGCTGTTTGGATCGCCGACGGTTTCATCGCGGCGAACGTCTCCGCAAACGTCGTTGCAAAGACGAGCGCGCGACGCATCAAGAAGGTGTCGATCGAAGGTCGCTCAGCACAGCCGGTCGCGCTCGTTGCTTCCGTGTGGCGCGTTCCTACAACGTCGCACACAAAGTCGGCGCGCGACGCAATCGACTCCGCGACCAGTACCGCAGCTGAGGCCGCAGCAACACGACGCGAGTCACTCGAAACCGCACCATCGCGCTGGAGAGGATCGTGCATCAGAAACGGCGGCGCGTCAGGTTGCACTTGCCGCAGTTCGTGCGCAGTGCGCGTCACGGCGCTCGGCTTCTGCCATGCGTCGAGCAAACCATCGTGCGTGTACCAACAGTTGTTGGCGGTGAAGAGCGGAACATCGATTCCAACCTCTCGCGCGAAGCGAACAAGCGCACCGAAGTACGCTTCACCGACCGCTCCATCGAGCGAGCGCCAGTCATCTTCGATTCCGACTGCGATCACCGCCCGCGGAGCATTCGAACCGTTCCGCGTCGCAAGGAGGTCGACAAAGTGCGGGCTCAGCGCCCGCCAGAATTGCGACACCCGCGCGAGGAAGACTGGATTCGCCTCTCGGAGCCGTGGGCCGACAACGTCGCGGAGCCACACGGGAAGTCCACCATGTGCATACGTCCCGCCGACGCACGGGCCGATGCGGAGCATGACTTTGAGCCCCGCGGCGGCGGCGAGCTCGATCGCGCGGCGCAGGTCGCAGGCACCGGTGAATACGAATCGGTCGGGCGTTGGCTCATGCAGCGCCCAAGGAACCCGAATCACAACCGCATTGAAGCCGGCGTGCCGCAGTTCGCCGAGCGTGGCCTCCCACAAGGTCGGATCGACCAACGTTGCATCAAAACTGGCGGCGGCCACGGTCAAGCGGCTTGCGCGGCTGCGTGCGCCGTCGAGGAGGAAGCTCAGGGAGTCGAAGGAAACCGATGGCATCGAGGAAATCCGGCAACAACTGCAGTGCGGGCCGCCGAGCCGCGTTGTTCGCGGCTCGACCAACTCGGACGCACCGCGACGTTCTTCGAAGTGAACTCTCCCACAATCGTGCCGCACGGGCAAAAAGGTTGGCATCTCAGATGGAACACTCGACGAACGGCGCAGCGCCCAAAGGACGAGCTTGGTAGTACCCTTCCCTCCCCGCATGGTTCCGACCCCACACACCGCCGACCGTCGATCGCACCGCACCAACGCCCCGCAGGCGGGGGTCGCAGGAGCGGCAATGCGGCGTGCGGACGCGGCGCTCGGCCGGATGAGCCACTTCGGATTGCTCGCGGGCGTCGGACTCTCTGTTGCCCTTGCAGGATGCGAATCGGGCTTGCGATCGATCGACCGCGCGACCACGGCGAAGCTCCGCGAGAGCGCGGAAGCAATGGGCGGCGGCGCGATCTACCCAGATATTGATCCCACTCGTTACGAAAGTGGTTCCTACTTTCCCGATTTCCCCGAAGATGTGGATCGACCACCAACCGCGAACCCGCCGGCGGATGAACTCCAGTTCACGCCGATGCAGAAGGCACAAGAGGACGCGGAGAGCATCGCCGAGCGCTTCCAAAAGATGGCGGAAGGCGACCCGAACGCCAAACTCTTCACGTTCGACGACGCCGTCGCCTACTCCATTCAACACGCCGATGAGTACCTGACGGCCGAGGAGGCGTACCTCATTGTGGCGATCCGGCTCTTGGTCGAAGAGCACCGTTGGACGCCGCTCCCCGCCAACGTCACCAGCCTGAACTTCGCCAACGACGGCACCAACGGGCGCTTCAACAACGCGGTCTCGATCGTGAATGACCTCGGTGTCGCCCAGCGCCTGCCCTTCGGCGGCGAGGTCAGCGCGTCGTTCGTCGTCGCCGCGACGCAGCAACTCGACAACTACCTCGCCAACACCGACACCCAGTCGGCCGACATTGTGCTCCAAGCAGCGATCCCGCTCCTGCGCGGTTTCGGTGATGTTGCGCTCGAGCCGCTGATCCAACAGCGCCGAAACCTCGTCTACGCCGCCCGCCAGTTCGAGCAGTTCCGACGCGACTTCTACTTCGACCTCGCAAATGATTACCTCGGCCTCGTCCTGCAACTGCAGGCGATCGCGAACGCCGAGCGCCAGGTTGAGCGCAGCGCCGCCGTCGAAGCACGCACGAAGGCGCTTGTCGAAAGCGGCCGCACGGAGCCGTTCCAAGCCGATCTCGCCACGCAGAACACGCTCTTCGCACTCGACCGTCTGACAACGCAGCGCGAGGTCTATCGCTTGAGCGTCGATCGCTTCAAGGCGCGCATCGGTATGCCGGTCGAAACACCGATTGAGATCGAACCAACGCAGTTCAATCTTCCAGCTCCAGTCATCGATCCGAGCGGAGCACTTGATCTCGCCTTCCGCTACCGCCTCGACCTGCAAACGTGGCGCGACCTCGTCGACGACTTTGCGCGCAAAGTCGATGTCGCGCGCAACGACTTGCTCGGCGATCTCGATCTTCTGCTTGCAAACAACCTTCCGACCGATCCGACGAAGGCACAGTCAGGTCTTGAGTTCACGCCTGGTGACAACGAATTTTCCGCGTCGCTCGTCTTCTCGATGCCGCTCGATCGTGTGACGGAAGATCTGCAGTTACGCCAAGCGCAGATTCTCCTTGAGCAAACGAAGCGTCAGTATTTCCAGCGT
The DNA here is from genome assembly GCA_046047595.1 of Planctomycetota bacterium. Lineage (GTDB taxonomy): Bacteria > Planctomycetota > Phycisphaerae > Phycisphaerales > SM1A02 > QWPT01. The sequence goes on from JBJOHQ010000254.1 coordinate 5,246, forward strand.
CGCGATGATGCAGCAGTGCAGGTACGACAAGCCGCGCGTGGGATCGAAACGGCACAGTTCAGTCTTGTGATTCAAGAGAAGAACGTGCAAGCCGCTATGAATCGACAAGCCGCGATTGATGCGGCGCCCGACCGCGCGACTGCTCGTGACCGCACTGAAGCCGTCGACCAGTTGCGCCGTGCGCAAGACTCGCTCGACAACGCGCGCAAGAACTTGCAAGTTGCGATTCTTCGCTATCTCAACACCACAGGCCAAATGCGCATCTCGCCCGACGGCCGACTCATTCCACCGAACGGCATGGATGTCGGTGAAGAGATGGGGCCTGGCATTATCGATACGTCCCCGTGATTCAGTTGCGATTTTCCCGTGATTTCTAGCGCATCTCACGACTTCCCATGATCTCACCGCGCCTTGCCGATCGTTTGCACCGCGCACCTCAGATTGAGCGACCTCTCATGCGTAACGGAACCACCATCTCTCTCGCCCGCGCAGCATCGCTTGCGCTCATCGTGTTCGGATGCGGACTTCCCGCTGGTTGCGGCGGTTCGACGCCGAATGAACAATCCGCGATCGGTGCGCGCGATCTTCACACGGTTGAGAAGTCGTCGTTTGACATGGTGCTTCCAGTCAGCGGAGAGCTCGCCGCGCAGCAACAGGTTGAGATTCGCAACAAACTCGAGTCACGCGCAGTCATCACCGAGATCGTTGCCGAAGGTACGCGCGTCTCGAAGGGCGATGTCGTGGTGCGTCTTGCACAAGAAGAGTTGATCGACAAGATCAAAGATGCGCGCGACAAGGTGAACAGCGCGCAGAGCGCAGAAATCGCGGCAAAACAAGCACTCGCGATCAAGCAGGGCGAAAAGCAAAGCGAACTCGACAAGGCCGACGTCACCGTGCGCATCGCGGAACTTGCGCTGCAAGGTTGGCAAGAAGGCGAAGTTGTCAACAAGCGACAACAACTCGCACTCGCGAAGGAAACCGCGATCATCAACTTCGATCGTCTCAAGGGCCGCTTCGAAGAGAGTGAGAAACTCGTCAAGCAGAATTACATTGCGAAAGACGAGTTTGAAAAAGACCGCATCGCGATGATCGAAGCGGAAGCGAAAGTGAAGCAGGCCGATCTCGATCTTGAGGTCTACGAGAAGTACACCTTCTTCCAAGACGAAGCGAAGAAGAAGTCGGATCTTGAGCAGGCTCGCGCGGAACGTTCGCGTGTTGAAGAGAAGTTCAACGCCGAACTCGTGAAGGCACAGTCGGATCTTGGGAGCGCGGAGTTCCAACTCACAAGCGCGAAAGACCGCTTGGCGAATCTCGAGCTCCAACTCGGGTACACCACCATTGCCGCTCCGATTGATGGCCTTGTGGTCTATGCAACGAGCATCGACAGTTCGAACGGCGGCCGCGGTGGCGGCGATGCGCAGCCTCCACAAGTGGGTACCGAACTTCGTCCGAATGAACTCATCATTCTCTTGCCAGACACGTCGCGCATGGTCGCGAATCTCAAGGTGAGCGAAGCGTTGTCTGGCCGCATCAAGCCCGCGCAAACCGTGACGGTCTACAGCGATGCATTGCCAAACCAACCTGTCAGCGGAAGCGTCACAACGGTGAGCGTGCTTGCGGCAAGTGGTGGTTGGCGCGATCCGAATCGCCGCGAATACACGGTGAAAAGCGCACTTGAAGCAGATCCGTCGATGGGGCTCAAGCCTGCGATGCGATGCAAGGCGGAGATTCTCCTTGGCCGCGTTGAGGATGCGATCAACGTGCCCGTGCAAGCGATCTTCCGTCAAGGACCTGTCGCGTTTGTCTACGTTCAAGACGGTGCAGGATTCGCGCAGCGACAAGTTGAACTTGGTCGCGCGAGCGAACTTCTGATCGAGGTGAGAAAGGGCATCGAAGCGGGTGACAAAGTGCTCCTGCGCGAGCCGAAGGCCTTTGAAATCACGTCGAAACTCGACCCAAGCGTCTTTGAAATGGTGAATGCCTCTGCGCCGGGAGCTGGTGGCGCAGGTGGCGCAGGTGGAGGACGTCCTCCGATGGGCCGCGGCATGAACGCGAGTCCAGCAGAAGGCGGAGCAGGTGCGGGTGCTGGGCCGCGCGGTGGTGCAGGTGGACCGCCGCCAGGTGCAAGCACTGGTGCAACCGCTGGTGAAGGCGCCGGCGAAGGGCGTCGTCGCGGACCGAATGGTGGAGGATCAGGTGGTGGAGGATCAGGTGGTGGAGGATCTGGCGGCGCTGATGCCGCAAGCGGTCGCCCGAGTGGCGAGCGGCCTGCAAACCCGAACACAGGCAGCTGAACGCACGCGGCGCGCGGACCTGTGCGCTGTAGCGCAGAACTACTGCGTGATTGCGCGCAACAACGCGGGAAATTCAATGAGTGTGTCGACGATCACTTCGGGAGCCGGATCGAGTTCTTCGACTGGTCGACCGTGGTTGTATCCGCCACGCACAACGATGCTCGGAATCGACGCGGCGCGCGCGGCTCCAACATCATTCGCGCTGTCACCAACCATCCATGCGTGACGCGCACCGAGGCGGCGCATTGCTTCGGTGAGCGGTGCAGGGTTTGGCTTGCGAACCGGCAACGAATCGCCACCAAGCACGACCGACACGAATGGTCGCCAACCGAGTGCATCGATGATGCGCTCCGTCGGCGCCAATGGTTTGTTGGTCACAATGGCAGCGGTCAAGCCACAGGCACGAACCATCTCAAGCGATGCGTGCGCTCCAGCGAGCGGCACCGTGTGATCCACGCAAATCGCCTCGTAAATCGCGCGAAATCTCGGCATGGCAGCGTCGGCGGCAGCATGTCGTTCGCGCGCATCCTCGCGTTCCGCAAAGCCTTCAAGCCTGCCCGACATCGCGCGTTCGACCAACATGCGCGCACCATTCCCAACCCACATCGCCACTTCATCACGCGTGCGTGTCGCGAAGCCAAGCTCCGCGAGCAGCGCGTTCACAGCAACGTGAATATCTTCGACCGAGTCGATGAGCGTTCCGTCGAGATCGAAGAGCACAGTGTCTGGCCGCGGAAAGGCACGCAATGCCTCTAGCGCACGCGCCTGTCGTCGAACAACTTCCGGGTCGGTCAGCGCCGAGTTCCGAACAGCGTTTGTCGAATCTGCATTCGTTTCGCGCGTCACTCAGCGATCGCAGCGATGACTCGGTTCCATTCGGCGTCGTTCACAAAGCTCGACGGACCACCGCGGTCTTGTTGACGCACGATGTTGGCGGCATCAATGCCGTAATGCCGAGCAAGGTCGTTCACCACCGAAGCGAGGCTTTGCAACTGTGCGTCGGTGAGCGGACGTCGCGACGTATCGCCGACGACACAGACCTCAATCGCATCCGCGACCGACCCGCCATGTTGCTGCGCATTCCATCGTGGGCCCATCAGAACAGCGCCGTTTTGCTCGCCGTTTCCGTTGCCAACTACAAAGTGAAACCCGAGCGACGGCATGCCCATCGAGGCATGTTGCCGCGAAAGATCTTCCATGCTTCCAACGAGCGAGCCAGATTCGTGAATCACGATCTGGCGCCATCGAGGTGCTGCACGTTCGGCAATGTTGACGAGTGGACCAGTCGCCTGACCACCCTTCCAACCGTCGCTGAGGACGAGCGCGCCGCCCGCGAAGGTCATCGCACCGACGAAGACGGTCCACACGATTCCAGTGCGCTTGGGATGCACCTTGCGCTTCTTGCTCGTCGACTTCGTCGTACTCGTCGACTTGGTCGAGGCGCTGCGGGAATTCGAGGATGAGGACGGCTTCCGTGCCAAGGGCGCGACTCCAGTGGGGGGCGAACAATATCGGAAATCGGCCGATGCGAGCGCATCACTGCAGGATTTGCGAGATATGCCAGATTCACCGAGAAATCACGCGAAGTCCGTCGAACGGTTCTGCGCATCTGTGACGACTATGCGGGCAGGCCCGATACGGAGTTTCCCCCC